>JBDHWI010000125.1:0-11651 GCA_039810125.1 Thermoflexales bacterium
GAGTGAGCCGTCGGTTTACGCCTTCACGCACACCATCGCCATGACCACCGAACGTGCTAACTTCATCATCGCCGGCCAGGGTGAATCGGGCAAGGCGCCGGAAGGCCGGCCACCGCGCGAGGGCATCGTGCGGTTGGGCGACACCTCGCCGGAGGCTATGCGCGAGAAGGCGGCCTACTGCGTCGCCGCCGCGCAGAATCTGCTCGATCGACTCGGCGTGCGATGGGACGATGCCAGCGCGACCACCATCTACACCGCGCACCCCTATCACAGTTTTCTTGAGGCGACGGTGATGAGTGCCATGGGAGCGTCGGCCATTCACGGCGTGCATTGGCACTATAGCAAGCCACCTATCGAGGAGATCGAATTCGAGATCGACACACGCAACACGGCGCAGGAGATCACGCTCGGATGAACTTTCTTCTGTGTGAATTCGTGTGGGTGACCGCCGATCGCCACCAAACAATCAGCACACATTGTCAATAACAACCATGACAGATTCAGCAACGACACCTGTGGCAGTAATCACCGGGGGCGCGCGCGGTATTGGCAGAGGCTGCGCGCTGCAATTGGCGCAAGAGGGCTACGCTGTCGTCATTGCCGACGTGCGCGGTGAGGCTGCCAGGGAAACCGCCGGCGAGATCGTGGCGATGGGATTCAAGGCGACGCATAGCGCAGCTGATGTGACGAACCCGGCGGATTGCGCGGCGATGATCGAGGTTGCGGTGAATGCATTCGGCGGCGTGGATGTGCTGGTGAACAGCGCCGGCATCAGCCAGCCCGAGCCATCCCTGGACGTGCAGCCGGAAGCGTGGCGCAGACTGGTCGACATCCAGTTGAACGGCGTGTTCTTTTGCTCGCAGGCTGCCGGCCGGCAGATGGTGAAGCAGGGCCGGGAGCGCGGCGGCTGTATCGTCAATATCTCGTCGATCAATGCAGAGGCGGCCTTCCCCATGCGCACCGCATACTCGTGCGCGAAGGCTGGCGTGAATATGATGACCAAGACGCTCGCCATCGAGTGGGCCGAGCACAACATCCGCGTGAACGCCGTCGGCCCCAGCCATACCGAGACCGAGATGACGCTGGAGAACATCAAGCGCGGTGTGGTGAATTTAGATGTGTTGAAGAGACGCATCCCACTGGGCCGGCTGGCAAAAGTCGAGGATGTCGCCAACGCCGTGTCGTTCTTGTGCTCTGAAAAGGCGTCGTTCATCACTGGTCAAGTGCTGTACGTAGATGGGGGTTATCTGGCGTTTGGATATTGGTGATCTGGTGACTGGTGGTTCGGCGCCAGGTGCTTGTCAGCTGTATCTGACTGCAATCGTTTTCATCATTTGACAATTGCATGACCGTTTGGATAATCGCTCGAGACCGGACAACTCAGAAGACAGCGTGACTGCATAGCCACGAAGCCGCGTCGCCGGCCTAACCCACCGGCGAACTTTCAGCAGCCCACAAGGCTTTTGTCGCGCGCATCAGGAGGTGATTCCCCACAAATATTCTGTTCAGCATCCTATTCGACACGACTCAGAAGCAAAGACAGGGCTTCGATTTCTGCCCAACTTCAAATTGACTTGAAGGAGAAATCCATGAACAGCTCGAAGAAACGATTGTTTGCAGTGAGTTCCGTAATCGCCAGCGCAAGCATGGTGCTGGCTGTCGCAGCCGTTCCCGCGCAGGCTGCCGCCCCCGCACAGAATGACACTGTCTCCCGCGAGGAGACGATGATCCTCGATATCGACGGCGGCAAGGTGGCTGCCCCTGACCTGTGGAATCCCTATGTGCCAGGCAATCGCCGTGACCAGGGTTGGCATCAAGTGATGCTTGAACCTCTCTTCATCCTCAACTACATGACTGGCAAGATCAATCCGTGGCTGGGCTTGAGCATGAAGGCGAACAAGACCTCCGATGTCTGGACGCTTAAGCTGCAACCCAAGGCCTACTGGAATGACGGCGAGCCGGTGACCGCGGATGACGTGATCTTCAGCGTCGACATGCAGAAGAATACCAAGGGACTGGGATCGGGCATCTCGATGAATGAGTGGATCAAGAGCATGAAGAAGATCGACGACAAGACAGTCGAATTCACGCTCAACAAGCCGAATCCCCGCTTCCAACTCGACAACTGGTCGGTGAAGATCTGGGGTGGCTGGAATATCGTTCCCAAGCACGTCTGGGAGAAGGTCGAGGATCCGCTCACGTTCAAGAACTATGAGAAGGGCAAGAGCCCGGTGTTCAGCGGCCCATACAAGCTGACCAGCTTCAACGCCGACGGCACCGAGTTCATCTACGACCGTGATGACAATTGGTGGGCAGCCAAGGCCGGCTTCAAGCCGCTGCCGGCGCCTAAGCGCCTGATCTGGACGTGGGCCGGTTCGCCAGAGCAGCGCGTGGCGCTGATGGCCGATCACAAGCTCGACAGCCTGATGGATATCACCAAGGGCGCGTATGAGACGCTCAAGGCCAAGAACCCCAACGTCATCGCCTGGTACAAGGACCTGCCTTACGCGGTGTTGGATCCGTGCGCGCGCAACTTCGAATTCAACACGACTCTGGCGCCTTGGGATGACCCCGAGATGCGCTGGGCAATCAACTACGCGATCGACCGCGACCAGATCGTGAAGATTGCTTATGAGAGCACCACCAGCAAGAGCCGCATGCCATACCCGATGTACCCACCCATCCAGCGCCTGGACAAGCTGCTGGAGTCGAAGGGTGTCTACAAGAAATATCCCGTCGATGTGCATGATCCGAAGAAGGCCATGGAGATCATCGAATCGAAGGGCTACAAGAAGGGCGGGGATGGCTACTATGCCAAGGATGGCAAGCAACTCGCTTTGGTGATCGAGACGCATGAGGCGTTCATCGAGTTGCAGCGCATTGCCGATGTGGTCGTCGAGCAGCTTCAGACGATCGGCATCAACGCCACACAGGTAAAGCAAGCTGGTCAACTGTGGGGCGACAACTTCGCGTTTGGCAAATTCGAGACCCACATGGGCTGGCAGATGTGCGGTTCGGTGAGCGAGCCATACGCCACGCTGGACAACCTCAATGCCAAGTGGCTGAAGCCGGTGGGCGAGCGCGCCAGTGGCAACAGTTGGCGCTGGGACAACAAGGAGTACAGCAAGCTCGTGGATGAGATGGGCTCGCTGCCGCTGGGCGACCCGAAGGTGGATGATCTGTTCGTCAAGGCCATGGAACTCTATTACAAGGACTTGCCAGTCATCCCGGTCACCCAGGCCAAGAAGCTGATCCCGTTCGACACCACCTACTGGACGAACTGGCCGAGCGACAGCAACAAGTATGCGCCGTCGTGGACGTGGTGGCAGAGCTTCTACGACATTCTCGTGGCGGTGAAGCCGGCCAAGAAGTAAGCGTTTGCTCTGTTCTGACAAGATGCAGATTCAAGCGTGAATTTGGGGGTGGCCCTGCGGTGGGCTGCCCCCAAAGCAAATCTTTTACAAACTATGGGCGGGATTACGCGCGGATATGTGATCCGCAGAGTGCTGATGTGGCTGCTGACGGTATGGTTGGGCGCCACGCTGATCTTTACCATCCCCCGGCTTGCCCCCGGCGACCCGGTTGCAGCCATGGTGACGCGCATGCAGGGGCAGGGGGCTGTCATTGAAAATAGCGCTGAATTGATTCAGGCCTGGCGGGAGCGGTTCGGTCTCGATGGCCCGTGGTATGTGCAGTACCTGAAATTCCTCAGAAGCTGCATCACCTTTGATTTTGGCTATTCCCTGACCACCTTCCCCATCACTGTATGGAGCATGATCGAGCGGGCGTTGCCATGGACGCTGGCGCTGCTTTCCGTTGCCATTCTTGTCACCTTCCTTCTGGGGAATCTGATCGGTGCGTTGCTGGGCTGGCGCAAGACGCCCAGCTGGCTGCGCGGCATCCTGCCAATCACGTTGATCTTCTCCTCCATCCCGGCGTTTATCTTCGGCTTGTTGTTGCTGTTCATCTTTGCCTTCACGCTGGGTTGGTTCCCCAATCAGGGCGGCTACGACTCGCGCAGCATGGAGCCGGGCTTTACATTGAAGTTCATCGCCAGCGCCGCCTGGCATGCGGTTTTGCCGATCATGGCGATTGTGCTGACTAGCATGGGCGGCTGGTCGCTGGGTATGCGAGGCATGATGATCACCACTGATGGCGAGGATTACATGGTGCTTGCGCAAGCCAAGGGTTTGCGCTCCTCGCGCCTGTTTATGCGCTATGCGGTGCGCAATGCCTTGCTCCCGCAGTTGACGGCGCTGGCGCTCACGCTCGGCCTCATCGTCGGCGGCAACATCCTGGTCGAAACATATTTTGCCTATCCAGGCATGGGCTACATGCTGTATTACGCCATCACAAACGGCGACTACACCTTGATGCAGGGCATCGTCTACATCCTGATTTTGATGACGGCGACGGCAGTGTTGATCATCGACCTGCTGTATCCGCTGATCGACCCGCGCATCACTTTGCAGAAGAAGTAAAACGATGGCAACACTCACAGCTGAAAGTTCAACTGCGCCGGCGAAACTGGGCATCAACCGTTGGGATTCACCCTGGTTGAATGGCAAACTCATCGCTGGTCTGATCATCATCGTGCTGATAGCCTTGCTGGGCGTGTTCGGCGAGTTGTTCTGGGATCTACGCCTGGCGCGCGTCGGCACCTCGCCGCAAGATCTGCCGCCGGCGTTCATGCCCGGCGGCACCTGGGAACACCCGCTTGGCACCGAGAACAGCGGGCGCGACATGATGGCCGTGCTGATGGTGGGTGCGCCGCGCTCGCTGCGCATCGGTCTCATCGCCGCCACCATCGGCATGGTCGTCGGGGTGGTGCTGGGTTGCATCGCCGGCTTCCTCGGCGGCACGATCGATCGCATCATTCTCATCTTCTCGGATGCGTGGATCACCATCCCCAGCCTCGTGGTGCTGATCACCATCTCGGCCTACGTGCGCCAGATTCAGGCCGAGACGATGGCCTTTCTCATCGCCATGTTCGCGTGGCCCGGGCCGACGCGGCTGATTCGCGCGCAGGTGCTGACGCTGCGCGAACGCGGCTACATCCGCATGGCGCGGCTGTCTGGCGCAAACACTTTCGACGTGATCTTCCGCGAGATGATGCCGAACATGCTGCCCTACATCGCAGCCAGCTTTACCGGCAACGTCTCCGGCGCGATCCTCGCATCCGCCGGCCTGGAGGCGCTCGGCCTCGGCCCCACGCGCATTCCCACGCTCGGCATGACCATCTACTATGCCAATCAGGCGTCGGCCGTCATTCGTGGCATGTGGTGGTGGTGGGGACTTCCCATCCTGCTACTCGGGCTCATCTTCTCCAGTCTCTTCCTCATCGCCATTGGCCTTGATGAAGTAGCCAATCCGCGCCTGCGCGGCCTGACCAAGCAATAAATGACGACACTTCAAACCGAAACAAACGGCGCCGCGCCGGCGGCGCAAACGCGGCAGGTGGTGCTGAATGTCAACGAGTTGCGGGTGCACTACAACACCACGCGCGGCGACGTGATTGCCGTCAATGGCATCAGCTTTCAGGTGTATCAGGGCGAAACGATTGGCCTCGTTGGAGAGAGCGGCTGCGGCAAGACCACCACCGCGATGGCGATCTTGCGCCTCATCCAGCCGCCTGGCCGTATTGTCGGCGGCCGCATCCAGCTAGAGGATATCGACCTTGCCGCGCTGAATGAAAAGCAATTGCGTGCCGTGCGCTGGCGCAAGCTCGCGCTTATCCCGCAGGGCGCGATGAACTCGCTCAACCCGGTGATGCGCATCAAGAATCAACTGGGCGATGCCATCACCACGCATGTGGGGCGCATGTCGAAGGAAGCTCTCAAGCAGCGCATCCTCGATCTGCTCAATCAGGTTGGCCTGCCGGCGCGCGTCTACGACATGTATCCACATGAGTTGTCGGGCGGCATGAAGCAGCGCGTGTGCGTGGCGATGGCGATTGCGCTCAATCCGCCGCTCATCATCGCCGACGAGCCGACCAGCGCGCTTGATGTGGTGGTGCAGCGCGTGGTGGCGCAGACGCTGATGGATGTCAAGCAGCGCCTGAACGTGAGCATGATCTTGATCGGTCACGATATGGGCCTGCAGGCGCAGCTGGTGGATCGTCTGATCGTGATGTATGCCGGCAACATCGTCGAGATCGCGCCGGTGAAGAAAGCCTTTGGCACGCCGCTGCACCCTTACACACAGTTGCTGATTGCGTCGATTCCTTCAATCAAGGAGAAGAAGCCGCTGAAGGTGACCGAGGGTCTGACGCATGATCTGCGCAATCCGCCGCCGGGCTGCGTGTTTCAGCTTCGTTGTCCGTTCGCGCGCGAGGTGTGCAGGGCAGCGAAGCCGCCACTGAAGGAGTACGCGCGGGATCATCTGGCAGCGTGCCATATCTATGACCAGCCGGCGCTCTTTCCCGATGTCCAGCAGCCCAATTTGCAGGAGGCCTGAGCCATGAGTGTTCCCATCATGGAAATCCGCAACGCCACCAAGATCTACTCCACCGGCACGATTGGCAGCGGCAAGAAGGTGGTGGCGCTGCAAGACTTCAACCTGACGATCGACGAGAAGCCGGCAACTATTACGACGATCGCCGGCGAGAGCGGCAGCGGCAAAACCACTCTCGCCAACGTCGTGCTTGGATTCATCACGCTCACTTCTGGCCAGATCATCTACAAGGGGCAGGACATCGCGACGATGAATGACCAGCAAAGGTTTGAGTATCGCCGCGAGGTGCAGGCCGTCTTTCAAGACCCCTATGAGGTCTACAACCCGTTCTACCGCGTCAAGCATATCTTTGAGTTGGCGATTCAGCGCTTCAAACTGAGCAAGAGCAAAAGCGAATCGCGCGACATGATCGAGGATGCGCTCAAGGTCGTGGGTATGCGCGGCGAAGAGGTGCTGGAGAAATATCCGCATCAGCTTTCTGGCGGTCAGCGCCAGCGCATGATGGTTGCACGCGCCTATATGCTCAAACCGCGCATCATTGTTGCCGATGAGCCGGTGTCGATGGTGGATGCCTCATTGCGCGCGATGATCCTCGATATCATGCTGCATCTGCGCGATGACTATGGCATCTCATTTTTGTATATCACGCACGACCTCAGCACCGCCTATCAGATAGGCAACGACATTCATGTGCTGTATCAAGGCATGGTGGCAGAGAAGGGCGACACGCCGAAGGTGATTGAGAATCCGCGCCATCCCTATGTGCAACTGCTCATCAACTCCATCCCGGTGCCGGATCCCAACGTCAAGTGGGACACCAGCCTGAAACTGCCGAGTGAGGAAGAGATGCGCGCCAGCGCAAAGAGCGGCTGCCGCTTCTATCCGCGCTGCCCGTATCGCATGGATCGTTGTTTGCAAGCATTGCCACCACTGTATGACATCGAGGCGGAGCATCAGGCGGCGTGCTATCTATATGATGAAGAGGCGCAGCCGGCGCAGGCTGCGACACAACGCCAGACACAACGATAACGGGAGTGAAATATGAATCGCAGAACACTTGCAGCAATGGGAATGGCCGTGTTGATTGCCGGCGCGCTGACCGCGTGCGGTGGTGAGGGCGAGGGCGGTGGGTTGAATGAGCAGCCATTGCCTACGTCAAAAGTGCCGACAGCAACAATCGTTTCGCCGGAGGATGTCAACCAGCAGACGCTGGAGGGCGGTTACTCGATCAAGGCGACAGCAGTGGAAGACCCAACCACCCCAGCGGCCGGCATTGAGGTGCAGGCCGAATCGCGCCTGATGGCTGTGCAAGTGGAACTTGAAAATGTTTCATCGGACGATGCCATGACGGTCGACGTGGCAAACGCGGTTGTCACCGACGACAAGGGCATTGACTATCCGGCCATCGCCGGCGCCCGTGATGGCGAGATCAGTTCACCAGACCTCGCAAAGGGCGAGCGCGCAAGCGGCTGGATCGCCTTTCAGGTGCCGAAGGATGCGAAGCTGAAGAGTGTCACCTATCGCATCGGCCTGCTTACCACCATCGCCTTGACGGCGGAGTTGCCGCAGAAATAACGGTTGGCAGGTGATGGCGCAAATCGTTGATCACCAGCGACTGCTTGCCCAATTGCAAAATTGCATGTTTATGCACCATTGACGCGAATGTCCAGCTATGTATAATTCGCAGGCTTGATTGCAGGTTAGGCGCACCGCGCACCCAACCCAGAAGTGAACAAAAAGAGAGGCTACTGCCCTGCAGTAGCCTTTCTTCACGCATGAGAGTGGCCAAAAACTGGCAATAAGGTTTCCAACAAACTCAAATTTGAGTCTGAAAACAGAGAAAAGAAAGTATGCCGACAATCAATCAATTGGTCCGCAAGGGTCGCAAGCCGAAGAAGGCGCAGAGCAAGGCGCCGCAGCTTCAGTTCACCACCAACTCGTTGAAGGGTGGCAGGCGCACGGTGCAATCGAAAGGCGCACCGTTCAAGCGTGGCGTGTGCACAGTGGTGCGCACCCAGACGCCGAAGAAACCCAACTCGGCTCTGCGCAAAGTGGCGCGCGTGCGCCTGAGCAACGGCGCGGAAGTGACGGCATACATCCCCGGTGAGGGCCACAAGCTGCAAGAGCACTCCGTGGTGTTGGTGCGCGGCGGCCGCGTAAAGGACCTGCCAGGCGTGCGCTATCACATCGTGCGCGGCACACTGGACAGCGACGGCGTGGATAAGCGTGGCCAGGGGCGCAGCAAGTATGGCACGAAGCGGCCCAAGAAGGGCGCGGCGGCAGCGCCGGCGAAGGGCAAGAAGTAAAAAGCAGAAAGTTCTGATCGCTGAGTTTCGGGCCAAGCCTGGGGACTCGGGATTCGGAGCTTGGAACTCGGAACTAAAAGATGCCAAGACGAAATTCTCCTCCCAAGCGCGAGACGCCGGCGGATTTGCGCTACAACAGCGACCGCGTGCAGCGCCTGATCAACCGCGTGATGTACAGCGGCAAGAAGAGCACTGCGCAAGGCGTGGTGTATGCGTCATTTGCGCTCGCTGAAGAGCGCGCCAAGAAGCCGGCGATGCAAGTGTTCGAAGAGGCGATGCGCAATCTGTCGCCGGCGGTCGAAGTCAAGCCCCGCCGCGTCGGTGGCGCAACGTTGCAGGTGCCGGTAGAGGTGAACCCTTACCGCCAGGAAAGCCTTGCGATGCGCTGGCTGATCGGTGCAGCGCGTGAGCGGCCCGGCAAGAGCATGGCCGAGAAGTTGGCCGCCGAGTTGCTGGACGCCAGCAACAACACCGGCTCGGCCATCAAGCGCCGTGAAGAGACGCACAAGGCGGCTGAGGCCAACCGCGCCTTCGCCCATTTCCGTTGGTGACAATGATTTCTGATTTCAGATTCTCGATTTGTGTTCGGTTTGCACCGGGCAATCCGAAATTGCCAATCTGAAATCGAAAACCCAAAATGGCAAAAGAGTATCCGCTAGACAAAATCCGGAATATCGGGATCATTGCGCACATCGACGCTGGCAAGACCACCACGTCGGAGCGCATCCTTTATTACACCGGCAAGACCTATAAGATCGGCGAGGTGCATGAGGGCGCCGCGACCATGGACTTCATGGCGCAGGAGCAAGAGCGTGGCATCACGATCATGGCTGCTGCGACGGTGTGCTTCTGGAAAGACATCCAGATCAACCTGATCGACACACCTGGCCACATCGACTTCACCGCTGAGGTGCAGCGCAGCTTGCGCGTGCTGGACGGCGGCGTAGTGGTGTTCGACGGTGTCGCCGGCGTTGAGCCGCAATCCGAAACCGTGTGGCGCCAAGCCGATAAATACGGCGTGCCGCGCATCTGCTTCGTCAACAAGCTCGACCGCACTGGCGCCAGCCTGGAGCGCTGCGTCGGCATGATCGTCGACCGCCTCGCCGCCAAGCCGTTGGTCATGCAACTCAACGATGGTCTGGAAGGTGATTTCAAGGGCATCGTCGACCTGCTGAACATGCGCTATTTCACCTTCGTCGGCGAGCGGGGCGAGGATGTGCATGTGGACGATGTGCCGGAGCGCTTGATGGAGTCTGCAAATGCGCTGCGCGAGAAGCTGATCGAGACCGTCTCGGAAACCGACGACGCTTTGCTCGAGAAGTATCTTGCTGGCGAGGTGCCGACGGTGGAAGAGTTGAAGCCGGCTATCCGCAAGGGTTGTATTGAGCGCAAATTCTTCCCGGTGTTCTGCGGCAGCGCGCTGAAGAACAAGGGCGTGCAGCTTGTGCTGGATGCTGTCGCCGATTACCTGCCTTCTCCACTGGATATTCCTGCCGAAAAAGCCATCGATGTGAAGCATGGCGGCGAGGTGCTATGCCCGCCGGATTCGAAGGCGCCGTTCTCGGCGCTCGTGTTCAAGGTTATCACTGACCCAACCGGCATGGGCAAGCTCGCGTTCTTTCGCGTGTATTCCGGCCGCGTGCACCAGGGCGACACTGTGCTGAACAGCACGAAGAACAAGCAGGAGCGCATGGCGCGCCTGTATCAGATGCACGCCAGCAAGCGCGAAGCCATCACCGAGGTGAGCGCCGGCAACATCGGCGTCGCGCAAGGCCTGAAGGAATCGATTACCGGCGACACGCTGTGCGATCTTTCCCAGCCTGTGCTGCTCGAATCCATCTCGTTCCCGGAGCCGGTGGTGAAACTCGCCATCGAGCCGAAGAGCGTGAACGATCAGGACAAGATGGGACGCGCGCTGAAGGCATTGAGCGATGAGGATCCGACGTTGCAAGTGGCGACGGATGAAGAGACCGGCCAGACCACGCTTGCCGGCATGGGCGAGTTGCATCTCGATGTCATCGTCGACCGCATGAAGCGCGAATATAACGTCGAAGTGCGCGTGGGTCGCCCGATGGTTGCGTATCGCGAGACCATCACGCGTGCCGCGCGCCAGCGCACCGTGTTCAAGCGTCAGTCCGGTGGCAAGGGCCAGTTCGGTGATGTCTCGATTGAGATCGAACCGAGCGAGAAAGGCAAAGGCTTCGTCTTCCTGAACGAGATCGTCGGCGGCGCCATCCCCAAGGAATATATTCCAGCGGTGGAGAAGGGCATTCGCGAGGCGCTCGAAGGCGGCGTGATCGCCGGCTATCCGATGGTGGATGTCACCGTTCATCTCGTCGATGGCTCGTTCCACGAGGTGGACTCCAGCGAGATGGCATTCAAGATTGCCGGTTCGATGGCGATCAAGGAAGCTGTGGCGAAGGCCGGCGGCGTCATCCTAGAGCCGATGATGAAGGTTGAAGCGATTGCGCCGGACGATTTCACCGGCTCGGTCGTCGGCGACCTTAACTCGCGACGCGGCCTGATCAATTCAATCGAGCAGCGCGGCAACGCGCAGGCCGTGAATGCGCATGTGCCGTTGAGCGCGATGTTCGGCTATGCAACCGACTTGCGCGGCATGACGCAGGGTCGCGGCCAGTTCGTGATGGAATTTGATTACTACTCGGAGTTGCCGCGCAACCTCGCTGATGAACTCATTCATGGCAAGGCCGGCAAGGACGGGAAGAAGTAAAAACATTCAGGGTGGGAGATGAGAGATTGGGGATTTGTCCACTCTCTCATCTTTAACTTCCAAGAAGAGCAGGAGCTACGCAACATGGCGAAAGAGAAGTTTGTACGGAACAAGCCGCACGTGAACATAGGGACGATGGGGCACATCGATCACGGGAAGAC
>JBDHWI010000126.1:0-11184 GCA_039810125.1 Thermoflexales bacterium
GCCACGATCAAACGTTGCGCGCCATAGGCGTGATAGTTTTGCCATAGCGCAGCCACATTCTGAAAACCCAGCAGCATGTGAAATGGATCGCGTTCCGGGCAGGCGATGCAATTGCGCAGATGATCCATATCGATCAGGGCGTGCGGGATGCCGGTTTCTTCCAGCAACTCCGATGCGGCGCTGGCGGTGGTTGTTTTGCCGGCGCCGACGGGGCCGGTGAAGATCAGCACGGGTGTGGACATGATCCGTCTAGGGCGATGCAGTGGCAGCGCGCACCAACCAATTCGCCGTTTCCGGCACGGCGATGACCAGCCCCAGCACAATCAATTGGATGATGACGTAGGGGATGGCGCTGCGGTGGATCAATGCGGTTGAGACGTCCTTTGGCGCGACGCTCTGCATGTAGAAAAGCGAGAAGCCGACCGGCGGCGAGATGAACGCAATCTGCAGGTTTACAGCCATGACGATGGCGAACCAGATCATCGTGTAACCCTCAGTGCCGTAGGCACCGGCGGCGTTTGCGGCGTTCAACACTTTCTCGGCTGCCGGCACCAGCAGCGGCATGGCGATGAACGTGATTTCAGTAAATTCCAGGAACACGCCCAACAGGAAGATCACAATGTTTGAGACGATGATGAAGGTCCAGAAGCCGCCGGGCAGACCAGTCAGCCATGAGTCGATCAGCATATCGCCGCCCAGGCCATACAACACTTTGACGAAGAGTGTCGAGGAGAACAGGATCATCAGCACCAGCGCAGTCGTCTTGGCGGTGGAGAGAGCCGCATCGCCGAGCATCTTCCAACTGAATTTGCGATTGGCGATGGCAAGGCCGATGGCGCCGATGGCGCCGAATGCGCCGGCTTCGCTGGGTGTGGCGAGGCCGGCGAAGATGGTGCCAAGCACCGCGAAGATCAACACCACCGGCGGCACAAGCGCCTTCATCACCTTCTTGCCCAGCGCCCAGCCGTGGATGGTGCGTGCCTCGGGGGGCAGCGCCGGCGCGAGGCGCGGATTGAGGTAAGCGCGAATCAACACGTAGATCATGTAGGAGACCGAGAGCGCGAGACCAGGGATGAGCGCGCCGGCGAACAGATCGCCAATCGACACGCCGAACTGGTCGCTGAGCAGCACCAGCACCAGCGATGGCGGAATCATCTGTGCCAGCGTGCCAGAAGCCATAATCGTGCCGGTGGCCAGGCCCTTGTCGTAGCCATGTTTGATCATCGTGGGCAGCGAGATCAGGCCCATGGCGATGATGGTTGCAGCGATGACGCCGGTAGTGGCGGCAAGCAGTGTGCCGACGAGGATGACCGCCAACGCGATGCCGCCGCGTATCGGTCCCATCAGCAAGCCGACCGTCTCCAGCAACTCTTCGGCCAGCCCTGATTTCTCCAATACTGCGCCGAGAAAGATAAAGGCAGGGATGGCTAGCAGTGTGCTATCGGTCATGGTGCCAAACCAGCTGTTTGGCAAGGAAAGTAGCAGGTTGACATCGAATGCGCCGATGGCCATGCCAATCAGGCCAAAGATGATGGCGGTGCCGGCGAATGAGAAGGCTACCGGATAGCCGGTGAGCAGCAAAAATAAAAAGCCGGCGAACATGAGGATGCCGAGCCACTGTGGATTGATGAAGTCCATGGGATGCTCTCCAGATGGTGTCAGTGACTTGCGCCAGCCTCATGTGCTTCGTGCGGTTGCAGGTTGTGCAGCGCCTCTTCAGCCAGTTGCTCGGTCGCGCCGGCAGCCATTACCACGTGATCTGTTTCATGGCGACCGGTGAGGATGGCGAGGTATTTGATGAGCTGTGAGACAGCCTGGATGAGCAAGAGCAGGAAGCCCAGAATGATGAGCGTCTTGAGCGGGGCCATGGGCAGGCCGCCGGCGTCGGACGAAACTTCCCATGCGCCAAAGGTGCCATCAGGCAGCCGCCCCCACGCGATCAATACCGGATTGATGCTGACGTAGATCGCCAGCAGGCAGAAGGGGATGAGAAAAAGCAGCGTGCCGAAGAAATCGATGAAGGCGCGCCGGCGCGGTCCCCATTTGGCGTATAGAAAATCGACGCGCACGTTGGTGTTGTGCAGCAGAATGTAGGGGAAGCCGAACAGGAAGATCATCGAGAACAGATACCACTGAACCTGGATCAACTCATTCGAGATCAGTGTCTGTGCGATGGCCTTGCCGAGGTAGCGCAGAAAGGCGTTGAGAAAGGTGGCGGCAATGGTCAATACCACGATCAATTTGATGATGCCGCCAAGTTTGTCTGTGAACGCGTCGATGCCTTTGGAAAGCTTTAGCAGCAAGTTCACGGCCAGATTGCTCCTTTGCGCTAGTCGCGGGCCGGCGTTCCAACAGCGCCGGCTTGGTGTGGGCGCATGGTATTCCGCCGGCGCGAATTGTCAACAAGCGCTAAAGAATCAGACTAGAACGACGAAGATGTGCTGTGCGATGTCATAGCTGACGACGCGGTCTTCGCCGGTGGGCAGCGTCACGTGCAACTGGTCGCCCTCATGCGCGCCGATCGTGACCACAGCAGGCGGCCTCAAACCAAGCTCGGCCACTTGTCGCAGCAGCGCCGCATCTTCGTCGCGCACGCGCTCGACGCGCACCACGCTGCCGGCCTGCGCCTCGCGCAAGGTCGTGCGCGATGATGAGGCAACCGTGCCGTCCTTTGCGGGGATGGGATCGCCGTGCGGATCCACCTTGGGATCGCCGAGCATCTGCGAGATGCGATCAACGAAGTTCTCGCTGATGGCATGCTCCAATTTATCGGCCTCGGCGTGCACCTGGTCCCAGGAGTAGCCCATCGCCTCGGTCAGATACAGCTCGATCAGGCGGTGGTGGCGAATGACTTCGAGCGCGATTTTCTCGCCCGCCGGCGTCAGCGACGCACCCTGATAAGGCTCGTAGGCCACCAATTTCATCTCGGCCAACCGCTTCAACATGCCAGTCACCGATGCTGCGGCAATGTTCAAGCGGGCAGCAAGCGCGTTGGTCGTCACGCGCTCGTTTTCGTGGCGCAAGTCGTAGATGGTTTTCAGGTAATCCTGAATCGATTCGCTGAGTGCCGACATGTCGTGCAGGCAGTATAACCATTTCGGCCGTGCATTGCCTGAAAATAGCGGTTCAGCGCGTGCTGTTTCGCTGCCTGCGGTGTTACTATTTGCGACCCATGAACGCCATCGTCACCAGCATCATCTGCGGCATCACTGGCTACGTAATTGGCTCGATTTCATTCGGTTGGATCATTGTCAAACTGATGAAGGGCGAGGATGTGCGTCGCTATGGCACCGGGCGCACCGGTGGCACGAATGTCTTTCGCGCAGCCGGCGCGCCGGCCGGCGTTGCCACCGCTGTCCTCGATGTGTTGAAGGGCGTGGTGGCGGTGCTGTTGGTGCGGCAGATCACGCCCAACACCTTTGGCTGGGCGGAGGCGCTCACCGGTTTTGGTGTGGTGTTGGGTCACAATGCATCGTGTTTTCTCGATTTTCGCGGTGGGGCCGGCGGCGCAACGGCGGTTGGCACCAGCATCGCGCTTTCACCGCCGAGCGGGTTGATTGCGATGGTTGCCGGCGGGTTAATGCTGTTTGTCGGCGGCTATGCATCGGTGGCATCGATCATCGCCGGCAGCATTGTCGCCATTGGCAACACCATCGGCGCAGTGCTTGGCGCGAACTACTGGTCGTATGCGGCGTATGGCTGGGGTGTGCTGGGGCTGATTTTGATTGCGTTGCGGCCCAACATTCAGCGGCTGCGCGCCGGCGATGAAAAGCGCGTGTCATGGTTCAAGCGCAGGAATAACACGCCAACATCCTCGGAATGAACCTCGACACAGGATCGCAAAAAGGCGAAGATGCAGGGGACATCGAAAGCCTTTGCGTTTATCTCTTGACATGAAGAATCCATTTCGCACGATAGAAGTGCTGTTTGATGACGAACATTTGCTGGCGGTGACGAAGCCGGCCGGCGTGGCGAGCGTGCATGACGGCGCGCGACTGCAGGACCCTGACTTGCACACGGTGCTGGAAGATCACGAGGGCACGCTGTTTCCCATTCACCGGCTGGACAAAGAGACCAGCGGCGTGATCGTGTTTGCGCGCACCGAGGAAGCTCACCGCGCCATGAGCGCGCTGTTCGAAACCCGCGCAGTGCAGAAGACGTACCACGCCATCGTGGTTGGCCTGCCGGCGTGGGAGGAACATACGGTGGAGGCGGCGCTGCTGCCAGATGGCGATCGCCGGCACCGCACCCTGATCGACGCGCGACGCGGCAAGCCGGCGGTGACGCACTTCCGCCGGCTGCAAATTCTCAAGCAATTCACACTGGTCGAAGCGCTGCCCGAAACCGGTCGCACGCATCAGATTCGCGTGCATGCCGCACAGATGGGACATCCAGTGGCTGTCGATGACCTTTACGGTGACCGCAAGCCACTCTTTCTTTCGGCTTACAAGCGCGGTTATCGCATGAACACGGAAGAGGAGTTGCCGCTGATGGGCCGGCTCGCACTCCATGCCTTGCGCCTGCAATTCACGCATCCCATCGCCGGCGAACCACTAGATTTGCAAGCGCCGTATCCCAAAGACTTTCACGCAACCGTCAACCAGTTGGGCAAACTGGCATGATTGGTGCGCATCGCTTCAGCGGTCGATTGCCAGTCGGTGTTATCGCGCCATGCGCGCCACCGCATCGCGCATGATCGAGCCGTCAGCGTTCAGCACGCGCGCCTTGAATTGCCAGTCGCCATCATTCTGATCGACCTTGATCAGCAGTGCGTTCAATCCCTTTTTCAATTCGATGGGCGGCAGATCGATGTCGCGCGTGTCGTCGGGCATGTAGCGACTGATCTTGTTGCGCCAGATCTCCTTGTGGTTCAGCCATGCTGCAATGCCGTCATCGCTCATCAAGCCGAGCAGCCCCTTGCGGTCTTCCGGCACGTCGATCCACACGAAGGCATACGCCATCGTGTTGTAGGCCGGCGTGATGTGCTTCAGGAAGTTGATGTTGCGCGTTTCACTGCGGATGGGGAAGGCGCTCTTGTCGCCGGGCTTCACGAGCAAGTTGGCCTCGCCCCCTGGGATGGGATCATCGTTCAGGCGCAGGTAGGGGAAGCCGCCAACCAGCCACCACGAGCGAATGTAACCGTCGCTCATCGGCGGGAAGAGCCGGATGCGTGATGAGGCAAGCTCACCCTTGCTGTTAGTCGCGCTGAAGATGGCCTCGATGAAACCATCGTCTTTCATATCGGCCGGCATGATGAAGCTGGTGCTCAAGCTCGCAGTGTCGGTGATGAGCGTGGCGCGCCGGCCATCGTAGCGCGTCACGCGCCAGTTGGATGCGTCGGCATTTTCAATCTTGCCGGCGAGCTTCACTTCGCTGCCGCCCAACACTGTGTCGCCGTCGAAGGGTGAGACGATGGCAACGATGGGCTTTGTGGTTGTCACTGGCTGTGTCAGCGTCGTCAATGAGCCGAGCTTGCCGCCCTCAGACACGATGCGGCGGAAACCGCCGGAGTAGATCGAAAGGTAGTACAGCGCGCCATCTGGCCCAAATTGAATGTCTACCGGCTCGCCCATACCCTCGGCAAAGTCAATGGTCTGCTTGAACTTGCCGCTTGCATCCAGAACAGTGCGGAAGATTTTTTGTGTGGAGTAGTCGCCCCAGAAAAAGTTGCCCTTCATCTCGGCGGGGAAATGGTTGCCCATGTTGAAGTCGCCGGCGGTCACGGAGGCGTTCTGCCCGTTGTGGTTGTAGCTCAGTTCCTTCGCCGTGAACGATTGCGGCGTCTTGCCCTTGCATTCGGCTGCGTTGGCAAATTCCTTCAGCATCAACGGGCCTTCCATACACGGCCAGCCAAAGTTCGATGCCGGCGTGCCGATCATCAGCATCTCGTAGGTGTTCCAACCTACGTCACCGACATAGGGCAGCGTGATCGTGGGGCTGAGAGCGAAGCGGAATGGGTTGCGATACCCCATCGACCATATGCGTGAGCGCGCGCTTTTTGGATTCGTAGCATCGAAGAATGGATTGCCTGCCACACCGTTGCCGGTTTTTGGATCGATGCGCAACACTTTGCCTTGCAGATTGTCGGGGCTGAGTGCACGCAGCGAGAGCATATCGGGCTGCGCAGAGAGCGAGCCATCGCCGAGTGAGACCCACAGGTTGCCAGCAGGATCGAACTTCAGCGTGCCAACAGAGTGATTCTGCGTGTCGTTCCAGTGGTCGTCTAGCAGCACCACGCCGCTGTTGGCGCGAATGATATCGCCCTCGACGGTGTAGCGCATCAGCCGGCTCTTGCGCGGCTCATCCACATCCTTTGCCTGGCCAGGCGCATCCCACGCGAAAAGCAGGTAGATGTAGCCGTTTCGCATGAAGTCTGGGTCAATGGCGATGCCGAGCAGGCCGCGGTCGACAAAGTCATTCACCTCATCGCGGATATCGAGCATGGGTTGGGCGAAGAGCTGGCCGTCTTTCCACAGTTTCACGCGGCCGACCTTCTCCAGAATGAAGATGCGGCCATCTGGCACAAAGGTGAAGCCGACAGGCAGGTCGAGATTGCTGGTAATCGGCTCAATCTTGAAGCCGGCGGGCAGCTTCATGTCATTGGGCGGGCGGGCTTGGCCGGCTTGCGGCAAAGCAAGCAGCAGCGAAGAGCATGCGACCATCGCAGCAGCGATGCGCATGGCGAGTGAATTTTTCACAAGGATTGCTCCTCTACGTGATTGATTTGAAAGGTCAATCAGGCGTCTGTTTTGCGCCATTGCAAGGTTACTCTGGCAGATCCAACAATACGATATCGTCTTGCAGCCGGCTGCCATCCGCCGAATGGGCAGTCAACCGCTCTCCAGTTATCGGGTCGTACCAGCCAATGCGCAAACGGGTCGCGCCGGCGGGGATGGTGATCTCGCGCATGTCTTGCACACGCTCGCCGGCATCCCACAGGCCGGTTGGATATTGCCCATTGAACGGCTGCCCGTCAGACTGGCCGATCTGGTTGTTGCTGGCATCGAGAAAATGGATGAACAGCGTGTAATCGCGATCTGGCATTTGCAGCGCAGTCCAGTCAAAGGTAATGCTGTTTGGCTGCATCTCAAATCGATTGAGTTGCAGCATGTCGCCAAAGGTGGCGATGGCGCTCTGTGCCGGCATTGACTTCCCGTCAGTGTTCATCACCTTCACGCGGTCGATGACGAACTTGTTGGCATTTGTGCCGTCAATTGTCAGCAGGCCAGGCTGTGGGTATTGCGCAAACAGTCCAAGCTGAATCTTCGCCGGCCCGCGTTGTGCGTTTGCGTCAATGGGCAATGCATACTCGTCAACAAAGAACTGGCCAGGCTGCCAGCGTTGCGTGGCAAAACGGCCATTGAATGGGATAAACTGTTGCCGGCCAATCACTTCGCCATCGATGTCAATCGCTTCCAATACCACGCGATAGCTCTGGTTGATGGGTTGGACACCGCCCCAGAACAGCGTGACCTTCACGGCGTCGCCGGCATTCACGCGATTCGGCTCGACCTTTGCGTGCAACAATTTCACCGTGCCGTCGAAGGTTGGATATTGCGCGGCCTGCGGCAGGCCGTATTGCTCGATGATCTGTGCTTGGCTCATCATTTGGGGGATGAAGTAGGCCGGTCTGAGCGTGGCAAACGGCGTCGCGATGGACAGCGTGAGCATCGCTGCCGGCGCCAATGCCAACGCCGGCAGCCAGCGCTTTGGCCACAGTGTCACCCATCCCATCGCTACCAGCACCGCCACCGGTGCGACGCCAGGCATGATGAGCCGGCTGTTCTCGGTGCCGACGTAGCTGCGCAGCCACCACACGAACATGCCGACGATGGCCGCTTCCCAGATCAACAGTAGCGTGAAGCCGGCGCGGTTTTGCACCAGTGGCAGTTGGCGGGCAAATGCGATGACGCAGCCGATGACTGCGAACACAAGCGCGATGAAGAAAATAACATCGATCCATGGATCGTAGTGCAGTTCGATGCCAAGATTGCCCCAGTACGACGTGAACCACAGCGGCATGGTGGCGATGATCTGACTCGGCGTGAGTGGCGGGACGCGCATGAGCGATGCGTTGGCCTGTTGCACCTGCGACCACGCCAGTGGATTGCCGTAGTTGATCGTGTTAAAGAGAAACCAGCCGCCGGCGACCAGTGCGAAGCCAGCCAGCAATGAGGTGATGCGCTGACCAAGCTGCCGGCGCGGTTGGATGAGCCACACGGCAGCCAGCGCCGGCGCAAACAAGCCCAATCCGTGCAGCTTGGTTAACGTGGCAGCGCCGATCATGGCACCCAGCACGAAGAAATGGCGTGGCTGGCTCTCGCTGTTCAAGCGCACCATCCACCAACATGCCAGCGTGGCAGTCAGTGTGATGGCGATGTCGTTGCTGACAATGCTGCTGATGTGGATGAATTTAGGGTTGAATGCGACGATGGCGGCGGCGAGGATTGCGATGGGTGATTGAAGGTTTTTAACTTCAAGCCCCGCGCCATTCGATAGATGTCCAAAGATGTTCTTTGCGATCAGATACACCAGTGCGACCGTGATTGCGCCGAGGAGAGACGAGAACAACCTGCCGGCGCGCACTGCCCACACTGCGCCGATGTACGGGAAATTCTCTGCGGCAGTGTGCAGGTGCTGGCCGCGCACGCCTGTGTAGTTTGGGTTCAATGCCGGCTCAAACCAGTCGGGATTCAGCCGGACGAGATCACCGAGGTTGCTCTGGTCGAATGGGCTGATGACGATGGCTGTCAGCACATAGTAAAGCAGCGGCTGCGTCACCTCGTGCGATGGCAGATCGCGTTTCAGGTCGGGCAGCCGGCGCTCGATGGCAAGATAGTGCGCAAAGCGAAAGTGCGAAGCTTCGTCCGGCGCTTCAAAGATCGGCAGCGTGACGTTGTAGGTCAGGCACAATGCCATGAATACAACGAGAATGAGCGCGATGAATCTAGAATCATGCGCAGAGCGTGACGCGGCGCTTGGCGTTATTGGAGCAGCCATCGGAACAGGTTGCGGGCATAGATGCGGTTGTTGAACTGGTCGATGTCTGTGCCGGGGCCTGGGCCATTGTGGAAGGTGTTGCGATCGCAGGTGCCGGCCAACTTTCCGCCGGCGCTGTTTTGCCGTATCCACGTGCATGCCACCACATCACCATGCTGTATTTTTCTCGACTCCTCCGGTTTCACTGCGCATCCGCTGCGCGCCAGCGGCGAACACTTCGATAGCACCACGTTCTGCGCCAACGTGTTCGCCTTGATCAGAAATTGGCTGCTGCCCTCAGTGGCAAACGACGTCACGCCGGCCATGATCGGATGCGAGGCAACAACATTGGTGATCTGTGTTGTCGGTTGAAAATTATCGGGAAAGACCTCGATGTCAAACTGGTTGAGCAAGCTGTTGTCGCCGCTCCAATTGTCGGGGCCAAACTGAAAATCAGCATAGGTCAGGATGCGGCCGCCGGCATTGTAATAATCTGTCAGTGCGCTTGTTTCGCCGGCTTGCAGTGCACGCCCATTTGACCCCAGCACCACGATGGTGTAGCGCGCGAGCAATGCAGGAGTGATGGCGTTGCTGGCGGTGAGGATGAACTCATCCACCTGTGCGTTCAAATCACCTTCCAGCACTTCCTTGCGCAGTCGCGAGAAGCTCTCCGGCTTAGCGCCGTCGTCATGCACTCGCGAATGTGGATAGCCGCTCTCTGGCATGAAATCGCCATTGATGAACAGCACCGCCCTCTGGCTGACCTGCTTGACATCCGGCAAAAAGGCGCGCGGAGTGAGTGTGGCCTGCGACACAAGAGGGTCGGTTTGGATGGCTCGGGTGAGTGAAGCCGGCGGGGCATCGCAGGCGGCCAGCAACAGACATAGCAGGCCGGCGCGCGCAATTCTCATCAACACGCTGTGATTATAAAGAAACAGCCCCTCCCGGTTTGAGAGGGGCTGTTGTCATGGCGATGATCGACTATTCTTCGCGCAGCACATAGCCGACGCTGCGCACGGTATGGATCAGGCGCGGCTCGCTGCTGGCCTCTGTCTTCTGGCGCAGATAGCGGATATAGACCTCAAGCACATTGCTTTCGCCACCGAAGTCATAGCCCCACACGCGGTCGAGGATCTGCTCGCGTGTCAGCACCTGGCGTGGATTGCGCATGAGGTATTCCAGCAGGTCATACTCCTTCGCTGTCAATTCAAATTGCCTGTCTCCGCGCTTGGCGAGCCGCGTGCCGGTGTCCAGTTGCAGGTCGGAGTATTTCAAAATCTCTGGCTTTGAGCTGGGTTGGGTTCGTCGCAGCAAGGCGTGCACACGCGCGAGCAGTTCGGGGAAGGCAAATGGCTTGACGAGATAATCGTCTGCGCCACTTTCCAGACCCAGCACACGGTCGGGCACGGAGTCCTTGGCTGTGAGCATCAGGATCGGCACATTGCTGGCTGCGCGCAGCCGCATGCACACTTCAAGGCCATCCAGACCGGGCATCATCCAGTCGAGAATCACCAGATCGGGCGGGTTGTCGCGAGCCGCAGAGAGGCCGGCAACGCCGTCATTGGCGGTGGTGACCTTGTAATTCTCGTATGTCAGGCCACGACGCAGCAAATCGCGAATAGCAGGATCGTCTTCAATGACGAGAATGTGTTCCATGACGCCCGTTACTTTAGTTTGATCGTATAAACGCAAGATTAGAAAGATGAGAAAAAAGGTTCAGGATGGTTTGGCTGCATTGAGCATGTTGGATGTGTGACCATATCCAGCAAGGCGTGTCATTTGCTGCAGCGCAAAAAGAGCGAGCAGCGTTTGCTTGCTGCTCGCTCCCACTGAAACCGTGACTTGAATCGAACGCTATCGCGCTTTTGCGTCGTTTGCTTGCTGACAATAAAACTGCATCCGTTCCGCCTGCATTGCGAATTTGCGACTGTCTGTCTGACATGCATTTTGTGCAGCGATCAGGTATTGCTGCGCAGCCGTGCAAGCATCTCCGCGAACTGTGTGCAGCTCAGCCAGGCTTTGTGCGACTGCCATTTGCAGGTGGCGATCCTCGGTCAATGATGCGACCTTGCCATATGAAGCTAGCGCGCGCTCGTCGTTGAACCCTGCGCGCTGCACATCTCCAAGCAGCGCGTAGGCGAGCGCCACTGCAGCTTTGATTTCCTTGCCTACGCCGGCGGAATTGTGAATCACGTCGTTCAGGCG
>JBDHWI010000127.1:0-11125 GCA_039810125.1 Thermoflexales bacterium
GCGCCGTTCTTCGTCACCGGCAGGCCGGCGTCCATCCACGCCTGCACACCACCCTCCAGAATCTGCACGTCGCTGAAGCCCATGTCATGCAACAGCTTGCCACCCAGCGCACCGAGCGGCCCCAGGATGCAGGTGGTGATGATGGGTCGTGAGCGATCTGCCATTTGTGGATGGCGCCACGCTTCCGGCACCTGTTTGTCAGCCATGTAGGTCAGCGATCCGTACGAGATGTTGATCGCACCTGGCACAGTGCCAGTCCGCGCGATGTCAGCAGCATCACGCACATCGATGATCAACAATTCAGGCTGCTCTTTTTGCCGGCGTTGCGCCTCCACTGGCTTGATCGCCGGCACGCTGCGAAAAGCCTCCTCAGCCATCTGCGCGAATGAGATGGCTCCACCCGTCTCGTAGTGCGGCCCAAATGGCGCGCGCAGCACTTTTGAGAAATCCTCCAGAATATCGAGTTGCCGCACGGTCAAGTCAGTCCAGACAGGGAGCTTGTCCAACGCTGTGACGATGGGCCCCTCCGCAAATTCACGCAGGCTGGCCTCGTCCTTGAACAGATAGATGCCGCCGGCTTCGCGCCCGTCGTGACTGACAAACGCGAGCTTCCAGAGCAGCCCTGGCACATCCAGGAATGGACGCGCAGCATCTGCGTTGGTTTCTCGCTCAAATTGCTCAGCCGGAACCACCAATCGGCCTTGGATATGCAAGATTCGCTGTGTCATGGCATGCCTCCTTCCTTGATGACTCGAATGACTCATCCATTTCAGCAGGCCAACGATGGAAAGAAAAGGCATGCAGTCATACAATCACTCATACACGATTTGGCTCGGCCTCGATATTTTGCGAGGAAAGCGCATGGCAGGTTCAGCATCCTTCGGCGCGTGGGTCAGGCAGCGGCGCAAGGCGCTCGGTTTGACGCGCCAGGCGCTGGCCGATCGTGTCGTCTGCGCTCTCATCACCATCGAGAAGATCGAGATCGGCGAGCGCCGGCCCTCTGACGAGATCGCGCAGTCGCTTGCAACTGCGCTGCGCATCCCGCCGACTGAGCGCGAGACCTTCGTCGCTTTTGCGCGGGGCAATGTGCAATCGTTGGATTCCCGCGAGCCGCCGCTCCATCTCATCCCCAACAACCTGCCGGCGGAGTTGCCGGCATTGATCGGGCGAGAGACAGAGGTTGACCACATTTCGCGCTGCCTGACACAAGGCAATGACCACCTGCTCACACTGGTCGGCCCAGGCGGCGTGGGCAAGACTGTGCTGGCAATGCACGTCGCTGAGCGCTTCGCAGCGTCCGAGTCGCTACCCTTCCATGATGGCATCCTCTTCGTCGACCTCTCGCCCATTCGAGATGCGGATCTCATCGTGGCAGCCATCGGCAACGCGCTTGACGCGCTCCGCAACGATCTGGGAACTGCCACCTCGGAAGCCACCCTGACCGTGCTCCAGGCGCGCCTGGGCGAGCGGTCGATGTTGATCGTGCTGGACAACTTCGAGCAGGTGCTGCCGGCGGCGCACAAAGTGTCGGCGCTGCTGGCCGAGTGCCGGAACGTGCGCATACTGGTCACCAGCCGCGAGCGATTGCATGCACAAGGCGAGCAAGTCATCCAGATCGAGCCGCTGTCGCCGGCGGCGGCGGTGGCGCTGTTCATCACGTGCGCCCAGGCGGCCAACGCGCATTTCAGACCCGCCGGCACAGACCTGACGACCATCGAATCGATCTGCCGGCGCATGGATGGTTTGCCGCTGGCGATTGAGCTGATCGCCGCGCGGGTGAAACTGATGTCGCCGCCCGCTTTGCTGGAGCGGCTGGCCGGCGAGCATCTCCGGCTGGGACTGGTCGCCGATGGCGCCGGCAGTCTGCCAGCGCGGCAGCGCACGCTGCGCGAAGCCATCGCATGGAGTTACCGCCTGCTCTCGCCCCAAGAGCAAGTCATATTCTGCCGGCTCGGGGTGTTCGCCGGCAGCTTTGATCTGGCAGCCGCCGAGCAGACCGTGGCAGACCCTCATTCACGCTTGAATGCCGAGCAGCAGGTCGTCTCCATTTGGAATACGCTGGCTTCGTTGATCGACAAATGTCTGCTGGTCGAAAGGCCGTCCGATGGCGAAGAGCCGCGCTTCGCCTTGCTGGAGACAATTCGCGAATATGCCCAGGAACAACTCGCGGCAGAGGGCGCGCATGAAACCATCGAGCGCCATGCTCGTTACTTCCTTTCGCTTGCGCTGCAAGCCCAGCCGGCGTTGAACGGCCCCACGCCACAGGCGTGGCTGCGGCGGCTGGAGCGGGAGTTGGGCAACCTGCGCGCTGCGCTGGCATGGCATGCGCAACACGACGCGCCGGCGCTGCTGCGCATGTGCGTCGCGCTTGGCGCGCTGTGGCATACCACCGGCTTGTGGCGCGAGGGCCAGCGCTTGCTGGAGACTGCGCTAGAGGGGATGCAGGGCGATGCGCTGGTGCGCGCCGGCGCGCTGTATTGGCTGGGGCGGCTCGCGCGATCGATGAACCAACCCGACGCTGCGCTTCAACATGCCGAGGCAAGTGTCACGATCTATCGCGCCTGCGGCGACGAGCGCAACCTCGCGCGCGCCATGATGGCGTTGGGTTGGGCGCGCTATTCCAGCGCCGGTTGCCAGGCCGCCATGCAATGCTTCGAGGAAGGGCTGGCGCTCTTTCGCAGCCTTGGCGAGACGCGCGGCATCGCGCAGGCGCTGCTCGACCTCTCGCATATGGCGCGCGAGCAGAATGCTGATTACGAGCGCGCAACACGCCAGTTCCATGAAAGCCACACGCTGTTTCGACTGCTGGGTGATGAGGAAGGCATGGGCTATGCCATCTGGGGGTTGGCGTTGATCGCTGGCGAACATGGCAACATCGCGCGGAGCCACGAGTTGTATCTTGAGGCGCTGGACAATTTCAAGCGGCTTGGCGCAAAGGGCGTCGTCGCCAGCGGCTATGAAAATCTCGGCGAAACAAGCTATCTGCTGGGCAACTGGCCGGCTGCCGAAGAGGAGTTAACAACCGCTCTGCAGCTGTATCGCGAAGTAGGTAATATTGCGGGAGAAGCCATGGCGCAACACCACCTGTCGCGGCTGCGGCGCAGGCAGGGCCGGCTGGCCGACGCGATGGCGTTGCTGGCGCAGGCGCTGAATGTTTTTTGCCGGCTGCACAAGGCCGGCATGGTGGCGCGCTGCATCGCAGCGATTGGCGGCATCGCACTGGAGTGCCAACAACTCGAACGGGCCACGCAGTTGCTCAGCGCTGCGCAATGCTGCTTCAATAGCCAGCCGCCATTTCTGGCGCCGGCAGACGTGGCCGAATACGAGCACGACATCGCTGCCTGCCGCGCCGGCTTGGGCGACGACGCGTTCAATCGCGCCTGGGCTGCCGGCCAGACGATGACATTGGAGGAGGCGTGCGGACTTGCGCTGTCGCCATGATCCCTCGCACTCGCCAATCTCAAAACCCTGCGCTTCACGCACAATCGCCGCGCCGGCCACATTGGGTGAACAGCGCGCAAATGCGCTCAGGGGTCATGCGAGAATGGTAGCTCATGCAACGCCGCTCCGTCGCGCGCGCCGCAGCCATCGTTGGCGCGGCCTACATCGTCAGCAACCTCGCCGGCTTCCTCGCGCGCCTCATCATCAACGCGCGCTTCGGCACCGGCGCTGAACAAGACGCTTTTCGCGCAGCGTTCATCATCCCCGATCTGTTGTTCGGGTTGTTGGCCGGCGGCGCGCTGGCCTCGGCCTTCATCCCCACCTACGTCGCGCGGCTTAGTCACAACCAGCACGCCCATGCCTGGCGGCTGGCGCAAACGGTCGCGCTGATCGTATTTGCGGCGCTCGGCGCGCTCGCGGTAATCGCCGGCGTGTTCGCCCCGCAATTGATCGCAACCGTCGTCGCGCGCCAGTTCAGCGCAGCGCAGGTCGCGCTCACTGCCTCGCTCATGCGCATCATGCTGGTCTCGACCGTGATCTTCGGCGTGAGCGGGCTGCTGATGGGTGTGCTGCAATCGAACGACGCGTTCCTCGCGCCGGCGCTCTCCCCCACGCTTTATCAACTCGGCATGGTGATCGGCGCGACGCTGCTGGCCGGCATGGGCGTGTATGGTCTGGCATGGGGCGTGGTGCTGGGCGCATTGATGCACCTGGTGGTGCAATTGCCGGCACTCTGGCGGGTAGCGATGAAAGATTGGCGGCTGCGTGAGGCAGCCCAGGCGTCCCCCAATCGCTGGCTCTCCACATCAGATCTCAAGTCCGACGTCCGGCAAATTCTGCGCATGATGCCGCCGCGCGTGCTGGGTTTGAGCGCGGTGCAGGTCAACGCGCTCGTCACGGTGTCACTGGCATCCGGCATCGCCGGCGGCGTGTCGGCCATCAACAACGCCTTCGCCATCATGATCCTGCCGCTCGCCGTGATCGCGCAGGCCATCGGCACAGCGCTCTTTCCGGCCATCAGCGCGCACGCAGCCAGGAGTGAACACGATCAATTCGCCGCATCCTTCACGCAAGCGCTATGCATCAGCATCGCGCTCAGCGCGCCGGCCAGCATTGGGTTGATCGTGCTGGGCCGGCCCATCATTCGCATTCTGTTCGAGCGCGGCCAGTTCGATGCACAATCCACCGCATTGGTGGCATTTGCGCTGGCGATGTACGGCGCCGGCCTGATCGGCCACGCCGTGCTGGAATTGGTGACGCGCGGGTTCTATGCGCTCAAGGACAGCTTGCGGCCGGCCATCTTCGCAGTGGCCAGCATGGTCGCCAACATCGCGCTCAGCCTGTTGCTGATGCCGGTTTTCACGGCGCTTGGCCTGCTGCCCTTCGGCGGGCTGGCGCTGGCGAATTCGATCGCCACTGCGCTCGAAGCCATCGCGCTGTATGCGCTGTTGGCGCGGCGCGAACCGCGCATTCGCTCGCGCGCCGTTGCGATGACACTCGTCAAGAGCGTGATTGCGGCGCTGGGGATGGGTGGTTTGATTGTGGTGTGGCTGGCGCTAGCCGGCGATGGCCTGCTTGCCACGCTTGCGGCAATGGCGATTGGCGCCACCGCGTATTTTGCCCTGTCGTTGCTGGTGAAAAACGACGCCGTGCAACCCGCGATTTCACTGGTTGCACGGCGTTTCAGGCGCTGACACGCAGCGTGCTTGTGGTTACTGATTGACGATGATCGGCAACAGCAAACGCGCCTTGGGCGATGCAATGACGTCGAGCGTCTTTGTGCTGGTCAGCACAGCGGTTGCGTGGCTGGCGCTGCGGAAGACCACGTCCGATCTGTTGGACAGGACGACCTGGTTGGTAATCGGCCCGGCCACTACGACACGATAGGACACCGTTGCGGTGTCGTTGTAGGCAATGCTTCCGCCTGCTGCGCTATCTGCACCTGCACCCAACCGCATATTCAACACGCCATTGCCGGCCTCACCCAGGTCGTCGCCGGCCACGTCCGTCTGCGGGCCAACCGCGCCACCTGCGTTGTCTGCAATGTTGAGCGTGCCAGGCACATAGATCGCGCCGGCAGGCAGGGTCACAGTCAGGCGGGTATCGTTCGACGCGATCGAGCCTGTATTTGTAAGGAGGATCGTGTATTCCAATGTGTCGCCCGGATGCACCTGATCGCCGTTCAAATCATTCACGCGCGTCTCGATCTGAATGGCCGGCTGATAGACAAGCGTGGAAAACGTCACCAGCCCAGGCAAGAACTTTTCATCCATTGGGTAGAGCGTGAGGGTGGCAGTTGTGGCATTGTTCGACAGGATATTGCTTGCATCCAACTGGTCAACATCAATGCTCATAGTGTTGACATGGGCCGGCACGCGTGATGTGACGTTCGAGCCATTGGCTGAAATCGTGCTGTTGAACACGTTGTCGGCCGGATTCACGCTATCGGAAATGACTGTGCTGTTCAGCAGCATGTGATCGCCAATGCTGCCGCGGTCGCCATCAGACCCGTAGATGCCAAGCGTCATATGGACCGATCCAGTCGCGGGTGTCAGGAAGCCGCTCAATGGGATGACGATTGGCTTGAAGTCAGGAACAAACTCAAACCCATCGTAGATGGTCAGGTTACGCAATGCTTCCACCGGATTGTTGTATGCGACGACCAGCGCCCAACCGGCGTGGCGGCCTGGCCCCTGCACAGCAGTCACATTGGCGACCAGATACGAGCCTGCGCCGGCTGCATTGACCTGCTGGGTGACATCGACGAAGCCTTGATAGGCGGTGCCTTGCCCAGTGATAAGAACATCGTCCAGTTGCTCCGCAATCAACTGCGTATAGCTGGCGCTGCCAGGCGTGCGCAACTTCACGACGACACGCTGAGGGTTGGCCGGCTTGTCTTCAATGCTGGAGAACGCGCCCCAATACAGGCCGGCGAAGGTGACCTGCGCGCCGGCGGGCAGGTTCAACACGGCGCTGCTGGAGTTGAAGGTTGAAGGGTCATCGTCAACATCAATATTCAGCATGTCAAAATTGTTGTTGTCGATGCCCAATTCCAAACCTGGGGAGGATTGCGCATCCTCACATCGCGTGCCGTGTTCATAGCCGATCGATCCCGGCCGGCACGCGAGCAGGCTATTCCCGATCAAAAGGATGTTGCCGTTGAAAGTGGCCTCATACCGAATATTGAAAGGCCGCACGTTCTGATCAAGACCCTCATATCCGAATGCAGCCTGTGCACTCAGCATGCTGGTCATAAAAAGCGAGACGGCGACGATGCGCAGCAGCGTGCGATGCGTTTTTTTCTTGAGCATCCCGTAATATTTTTTCCTGTAGGTGAGATGAAAGTACGAGGGTTGATTTCTCGTCCTTTATATAGTCGCAACATGTCTTGTTCACTGCAATCCAGCGCATAAGCAGCGTATTATTACGCACAATCAACAATAACGCGCTACACATCGCGAATATTCCAGCGCCAGCGCGACCTGTTGAGAGAGAATTGCAGCGTTTCGGAGGATTGTGACCGCGCTGGGGCAACCCAGCTTATGTCATTTGCGCGTTGTTCAATAGAATCACCCAGCGCCCCACCTGCTAGCGCATGGCCTGCTCCAGATCGGCGATCAGGTCATCCACATTTTCGATGCCCACGCTCAGGCGAATGAGCGCGGGGTCGACGGCCAGCGGCGAGTTGGCAACGCTCATGTGGGTCATGGCCGCCGGCACTTCGATCAACGATTCAACACCACCAAGCGATTCAGCCAGCGCGAAAACCTTCGTCGCCTCGGCGATACGCTGCGCCTCCGCCGGCCCACCCTTCGCCACAAACGAGATCATGCCGCCAAATGCGCACATCTGCTGCCGCGCCACGTCATGTTGCGGGTGCGATTTCAAGCCTGGGTACATCACCTGCTGCACTCCGGGGTGCAATTCCAGCCAGGTCGCAATCTTCATCGCGTTGGCGCAGTGGCGTTCCATCCGCACATGCAGCGTCTTGATGCCGCGCAGCACGAGGAAGCAATCGAACGGCGCCGGCACCGCGCCGATGGCGTTCTGCAAAAACTTGAGTGTCGCGAAAGTCTCCTCGTCGTCCAGCACAACCAGGCCATTCACCACGTCGCTGTGGCCCCCAAGATATTTTGTCGCGCTATGCACCACGATGTCCGCGCCCAGTTTCAGCGGCTGCTGCAAATATGGCGAGGCAAACGTGTTGTCCACAACGATCTGCAGACGCGCCCGGCCGGCTGCCCCCGCGACCTCGTCGCGAATCGCCGCGATGGCGCGCAGGTCAGCCACCTTGAGCAGCGGATTGGTTGGCGTCTCAATCCACACCATGCGCGTGGCCGGCTGGATGGCCGCCTTCACCGCCGCGAGGTCGCTCATCTCCACGAAGGAGAAAGTGATGCCGTAGTCTTCATACACGCGCTTGAAAATGCGATAGGTGCCGCCGTAGACATCGTTGCTGGCCAGCACATGATCGCCGGGCTTGAGCAGCTTGAGGATGTTGTCGATGGCCGCCATGCCCGACGAATACGCCAGGCCATGCCGGCCACCCTCCAGCGCGGCGATGCAATCTTGCAGCGCGGTGCGCGTGGGGTTGGCGGTACGGGCATAGTCGTAGATCGCCTCACCCATCTTCTGCTGCGCGTAGGTCGACGTCTGGTAGATCGGCGTCATCACGGCGCCGTAGGTCGGGTCCGGCGATTGGCCGGCGTGGATCGCAAGCGTCTCGAAGTTCATGCCGGCAAGTCTAACGGATTGCGCATTTGCGCTTGTGGTTTGCAGCGCGCAATAATCAACGGCATGAATGAAACACGCACGCCGGCGGCGCTCACGCCGGCAGAGCAGGCAGAGAAGGATCTGGGGCTGGAACGATTGATCTTCTTCAGCGACGCCGTATTTGCCATCGTCATCACGCTGCTGGCGCTGGACTTGCGGCTGCCGGCAAACGAAGGATATCTCGACAATAGAGCCACCTGGAACGGCTTGATCGCGATCCTCCCGAAGTTTCTGGCTTATTTTCTGAGCTTCTTCATCGTCGGCGCGTACTGGCTGGGACACCACCGCATCTTCAACCTGGTCAAGCATTTCGATCGCACCCTGCTGTGGCTGAACCTGATCCTGCTGTCATTCATCGGCCTCGTGCCTTTCGCCACCGAACTCCTGAGCGAGACCGGCAACAGCGTCGCGACTCTTTTCTATGCGGCAGTGATGGGGCTGGTCGGCATGACCTCTGCCGGCATCTGGTTCTATGCGACGAGGAACAGCCGGCTGCTCGATCGCGCGATCGAGCCAGGGCTTTGGCGGCGCGTGATGCTGCGCATGTTGATCGCGCCGACGGTGTTCCTGCTCTCCATTCCGCTCGCCTTCATCGACGATGATCTCGCCAAATACTCGTGGATCATCATCGCCGCCGTCATCTTCATCCACATCTAGCACAGCCAGCCACAATTCGGAGTCGAGCGATTACAAATGAGCAATGCATGGAGTTTGACGCCGCAACAGGCGTGCGACCTTGAGCTGCTGCTGAATGGCGCGTTTGCGCCGTTGAATGACTATCTGACGTCGGCAGATGCACAAGCGGCGCAAGCGCGCTGCCGGCTTGCGAATGGTGCGCTGTGGCCGCTGCCGCTCACGCTGGATGTGACCCGCGCCTTTGCCGAGGGATTGGCCGCCGGCGAGGCGGTTGAATTGCGCGACGCCGAGGGTGTGTTGCTGGCGCTGCTGCACGTGCGCGAGATGCACTACGCTGGCGACACCGCGCAACTCGCCGGCGCGGTGCAATGCATCCAGTTGCCGTCGCACTACGACTTTCAGGATGCGCGAATGACGCCGGCGCAGATCCGCGACGCCATCCACCGCCGGGGCTGGCAACGCGCGCTGGCACTGCAACCCATCGCGCCCCTGAGTCAGGCCGAATGCGAGTGGGTAAAGGCGCTGGCGCAGTCCTTGCGCGCCGGCGTGCTGCTGCAACCCGTCACTGGCGCGGTCGCCCCAGACAACGCCGCGCACTACGCCCGTGTGCGCGCGCACCGCGCCATGCTGCCGCGCCTCGAAGGAGATGCGCTGCTGGCGCTGTTGCCGTTGGCCGAGCCGGCGCGCGCCACCCATCCCGCCCTGTTGCACGCGCTGATCGCCAAAAATTGCGGCGCGACCGACATCGCGCTGCCCCGCGCACTGGCCGGCGAGTGGGATTTTCTGCAGTCGCTCGGCGACGAGATCGGCATCGGCATCCACTTCATGCCGCAATTCACCTGCGCAGATGCCCTGCCCGAAGTGACCGCCGAATTGCAGCGACTGCACCCGCCGCGCAGCCGGCAGGGCTTCACCGTGTTCTTCACTGGCCTGTCGGGCGCCGGCAAATCGACCATCGCGAATGCGCTGCTGGCGCGCCTGCACGAGTTGGGCGGCCGGCGCGTCACACTGCTGGATGGCGACCGCGTGCGCAAGCACCTTTCATCGGAGCTCGGCTTCTCGAAGGAGCACCGCGATCTCAACATCCGGCGCATCGGCTACGTCGCCTCGGAGATCACCAAGCACGGCGGCATCGCGGTGTGCGCGCCAATTGCGCCCTATGAGCAAACGCGCCGGCAGGTGCGCGAGATGATCGAGCCGCTGGGTGGCTTCGTGCTGGTGCATGTGGCCACGCCGATTGAGGAGTGCGAGCGGCGCGACCGCAAGGGGCTGTATGCAAAGGCGCGCGCCGGCCTGATCAAAGAATTTACCGGCGTGTCGGACCCGTATGAGCCGCCGGCAGTGGCCGAAGTGGTGATCGACACGCTGCGCGAGTCGCCGGCGCAATCCGCCGAGCGCATCATCGCGCATCTGCGCGCGCAGGGGTACCTGACGGACTAGCTCGCGCAACGCGGTTTCCACGAGCGGCCGGCATCGGCTGGAACCCGACGCCTCCCGAACACGAACCCCGCAAAGCAGGCATGCAATCACAGACAGCCCGCGCTGCTCTAAAATGGGTGCTGGTGAATGCAATGGCGGCGCCGCCATTGCAAGGTGGATTTCGCCGCAATTCAATACGACTCATCGCGCCACTCCGTTGCGGTGCAGGATCAAATACATGAACCAGCACACACGAACCCACGCACACGTGCAGCGCGCTGCGCAAATCACCGCCGGCCTGCTCATTGCATGGTCGCTCGCCGCCTGCGGTGGATCGCCTGAGCCAACGCCTACGCCAACCCTCGCACCGACGCAGCCGCCCCTGCCCACCGCTGCGCCACCCACCCAGGCACCCTCACCGCGCATCGTGCCAAGCCCCACGCCGGCCGAAGCTGCGCCGGCGGCAACCGCTGCGCCGGCAGCCAATGCAGCCGGCTGCACCAACAAGGCCGCCAATGTGCGTGACGTGACCATCCCTGATGGCGCGGTGCTACAGCGCGGCGAAAATTTCAGCAAGACCTGGCGCATCAAGAACGCCGGCACCTGCACTTGGGATGCCAGTTACACGATCGCCTTCAACGCCGGCGACCGGCTGGACGGCAAGAATGGCGTGACGCTGCCCAACACACCGCCCGGCGCAGATGCCGAGATCAGCGTGCCGATGCGCGCATCGCTACGGGCCGGCAAGTTTCAGGGTTTCTGGAAGCTGCGCGCGCCGAATGGGCAGGATTTCGGCACCGGCCCCGAAGGGAACGTTGCGTTCTGGGTGTTGATTACCGTCAAGTAGGGGCGACCG
>JBDHWI010000128.1:0-11001 GCA_039810125.1 Thermoflexales bacterium
GGGCGACGGTGATTCGAGCGATGCTTGACAGAATTTTCAGTGTGCTTACTCGGTGGGAGGTGCAACATGAAAACAGTACTACGCACACGCGTTGTCAAAATAGGCAATTCACAAGGCATTCGTATTCCCAAGTTGTTGCTTGAGCAGTTCAACCTGAAAGATGAGGTTGAGTTGTTGCTCAAAGACGACATGCTGGTGATGCGCGCGGCCAGTCATCCCCGCGCCGGATGGGAAGAGCAATGCCGGCGCATGGCGGAGCGGGGCGATGATACGTTGCTTGACCCCGATGCCGTCAGCACGTCGCAATGGGATGAGGATGAATGGGAGTGGTGAACCGCTTTGAGGTATATCTGGTCAATCTTGATCTGACCGTCGGTAGCGAGATCGAAAAGATCCGGCCGTGCTTGATCGTGTCGCCGGATGAAATGCACAAGCATCTGACGAGCGTCATCATTGCGCCGATGACCACGAAAGGGCGAAGTTATCCCATGCGCATATCATGCCGCTTCCAGAGTAAGGATGGACAGATTGTCTGCGACCAAATCAGGACGATTGATAAAAGCAGACTGGCGAAGCGACTGGGCGGCATTGCGCCGGCGGCACAGGCTGCAGTGCTGAATGTCTTGGCGTCCATGTTTGCGCCATAGTGATCCAGACAGCGAGGTTTACGGCCGCCATCGCTGCGGGACGAACCCAAACCCTCTTGCTTCAAGGCAACACCTCTCTTCGCAGCGGCACTCTCCTGAAGCAGGGTTGGTTTGTGCCCGGCACATCTACGAAACGCTGAACAAGATCGCCGGCTCGCAGATTCTTTTTGTGCTGTGACAGTGTATTCAGCCGGCCTTCATCGATTCGCCATAGATTTTGCACGTGCCAAGACGTCTGATGAAGAATTGAAGAGAGGTGGTCAAAATGCAGGATGATGACTTGCATCAGTTTGAGGCGCAGGGCGCCGCGCCTTTGCCAGCCACGAATAACCAGGGCTACGTTGAGAATGAAGGTGCGCGCATCTGGTACGCCAGCTACGGCTATGGCGCGCCGGCGCTGCTCTTGCATGGCGGTCTCGGCCATAGCGGCAATTGGGGTTATCAAGTGCCAGCGCTGCTCGGGGCCGGCTATCAGGTCGTGTTGATTGACAGCCGCGGCCACGGCCGCAGCACGCGTGACGCGCGACCTTACAGCTATGAACTGATGGCCTCCGATGTTGTTGCTGTCATGAATGCGCTGCATCTTGCGAAGGTGAGTTTGGTTGGCTGGAGCGACGGCGCTTGCATAGCCTTGGTGCTGGCTTCGCAGATTCCAGCCCGGGTTGCAAATGTATTTTTCTTTGGGTGCAACGTGGATCCGAGCGGCGCCAAAGCGTTTGTATTCACGCCGGCTGTCGGACGATGCTTTAGCCGGCATAAACACGACTACGCCCAACTGTCAGCCACGCCCGATCAATTCGATGAATTCTCTGCGGCGGTCGAGCTCATGCAAAAAACACAGCCGAATTTTTCAGTGCGCGATCTGGCCAGGATCAGCGTGCCGGTGACGATTGTGCAGAGCGAGCAGGATGAGTTCATCAAGCGCGAACACGCTGAATATCTCGCCCAGAGCATCCCTCGCGCCGAGCTAGTCCTCCTCTCAGGGGTAAGCCATTTCGCGCCGCTCCAGAGGCCTGAGCTATTCAACAGCGCATTGCTTGCATGTATGGGCAAGTCCCTCGCGTGAAGCAAGTTGACCGTGCTGCGCGCGATCACGGCCGGCAACCATTCGGCCGGCGCCCACCCCCTTTTGAATATCTGCCTTTGCGCGCCCTGCAAGAACATCGCCGATAATCACATTATCACAAGGGCTGTCAAAAGGGAGCGGGAAATGAATTTGACCGAGAAACAAACCGCAGTAACCGCCGGCGCAAGCGAGAAGAGCGCGGCTGGGGTGGCGTGGGATTTGAGCGTGCTATATGCCGCGCCGGATGACCCACGCATCGACGACACGTTGAGCTCGCTCACGGCGCGCGCGGATGCCTTCGACAAAACGTTTCGTGGCACGATTCACGTGCCGGGCGGGCCGGCAGCGCGGCACTTGCGCGCCGGTTTGCAGGAGGCGGAGGCGCTGGCCGATGCAGCCTATCGCCTGGGTGCGTATTCGCGCCTGCTCTACGCCGCCGACACCACGAAGGATGCGCATCGCGCGCTGATGCAGCGCGTCGAAGAGGCGCTCACTGCCCTCCAAAACAAGGTGCTGTTCTTTGAGTTGGAGTGGCTGGCGCTGGAGGATGACATCGCCGAGAAACTGACGCATGACCCGCTGTTGGCGACCTACCAGCATCACCTGGCCAGCCAGCGCCGCTTCAAGCCGCACACGCTGAGCGAGGCTGAGGAGAAGCTGACCAACGACAAGGATCTCACAGGCATCAACGCGTGGCAAAAGTTGTTCACCGAGTTCACCTCGTCGCAGAAATATGAGATGGAGGTGGAGGGGCAGTTGCGCGCACTGAACCAGAGCGAGGTGCTGACGTTGATGCGCCGGCCAGACCGCGAAACCCGCCGGCGCGCGCACGAGGCGTTCTTTGGCACGCTAGAGAAGCACAGCCAGGTAACGGCTTTCATCTACGACACACGCTTTCAAGACCATCTGGTAAACCTGCGGCTGCGCAACTACGTCAATCCGGCGCAACCGCGCCACCTCGACAACGACATCGATGGCGCTGCAGTGGAGACGATGCTCGGCGTGGTGGAGAAAAACTATGGGCTGGCGCATCGATACTTCAAGCTGAAGGCCGGCTTGATGGGGCTGCCGAAGCTGGAGTATTACGACCAATATGCGCCGCTGTTCGATGTGAAGGAAACGATCACGTTTCCCGAGGCCAGGGACATCGTGCTGCGCGCGCTGGAGCGCTTCTCGCCGGAATTCAGCGACATGGCGCAGCGCTTCTTCGACGGCAACTGGATCGACGCGGATCCGCGCCCAGGCAAACGTGGCGGGGCGTTCTGCGCCGGCGTCACACCCTCAGCCAACCCGTTCATTCTGATGAGCTACAACGACGACATGCGCGACGTGATGACGCTGGCGCACGAGTTGGGTCACGGCATGCACGACCTGCTTGCATCGCAACAAACGCTTTTCAACTATCACCCCTCGCTACCGGTGGCCGAGACGGCCAGTGTGTTTTCCGAGATGCTGGTGTTCGACGCTTTGCTGGCCGGCATGGACGATCCGCAGAAGCGGCTGGCGCTGATCTGTGGCAAACTTGAAGACAGCTTCGCCACTGTCTTTCGCCAGACTGTGCTGACGCGCTTCGAGGGGTTGGCGTATGCGGCGCGCGCGCGAGGCCGGCTGAGCGGCGCGAAGATTGGCGAGCTGTGGCTGCAAGCCAATGCGCCGTATTACGGCGATGCGTTGAACATGACCAGAGGCTATGAATGGGGCTGGTCGTACATCCCACACTTCATCAACACGCCGTTCTATTGCTACGCCTACTCGTTCGGTGAATTGCTGGTGCTGGCGCTGTATGGCATGTATCGGCGCGAAGGCGAGCGCTTTCAACCGAAGTATCGCGCCCTGCTGGCGTCGGGTGGCAGCGCTTCGCCGGCGCAGCAGATGGCGGCCATCGGCATCGACATTCGCGCTGCAGCATTCTGGCAGGTCGGCTTCGATGAGCTCGCGCGCCTGATGGGCGACGCAGAAAAGCTCGCAGAGATGAGGGGATAAGGGGTGTTGGGTGGTGAGGAGAAATCGGTGAATGAACCACCCTCTCTCATCATCCCAACGCCCGATCATCAGTCTCTCAGCATCTGGTAATCCGAGCGCGGTATGATCGTGCAGGTTTGGATCATTGAACAACTGAACTACAGGAGTCAACAGGAGACAGGAAGATGTCAAAGGCAGTCGTGCTAACCGATAGCTCGTTCGACCAGGTGGTAAGCAAGGGCGTGACGCTCGTGGATTTTTGGGCGGAGTGGTGCGGGCCTTGCCGGCAGATCGCGCCGATCGTCGAGCAGATCGCCGATGAAAATGAGGGCAAGATCACCGTCGGCAAGCTTGATGTGGATGCCAATGGCGACACGGCCATGAAGTTTGGCGTGATGAGCATCCCGACGCTGATTCTGTTCAAGGACGGCGAGCCGGTCGAGCGCCTGGTGGGCTTTCGCCCCAAGGAGCAGCTGATGAGCAAAATTCGGCCGCACCTGGGTGAAGAGCAGAAGGCCTGAGAGTGAGGTCAGTCGATCTGTATTCAGATTGATTGAAGATGACATGAGAACGCTGGCGCGCCATTGCGCCGGCGTTTTTCTATTTCGTTGATAAAATGCTTGACAAGCCAGTTTATCGTCAAGGATAATCGATAAGCATTACGTTTGTAGATTTACAGTCCCTATTGCCCAGCCCGGGCATGAAGAGGAGGAACGCCTACAGGACAGATGCCCCTTTCTGTTCACCCGTTTTCTGACCCCATGACGGATTTGTTCGTCAGGATCATTACAACCGTGGAAGCATCTCATCAGGAGGAAATCCATTCAAATGCAGAACCGAAAACCATATGCCGTTCTTGCGCTGGCTGCCATGGCCAGCATGGTGCTGGCAGCCTGCTCGCAGCCGGCGCCAGTGGTGCAAACCGTCGTGGTTCGCGAAACCGCTGCCCCCGTCGAGCCGGAGAAGGTTGAAAGCACCGTTGTCGTGAAGGAAACCCAGGTTGTCGAAGTGACCGCTGCGCCGGCCGCCGAGTGGACCACGCCGCATCCCATCCTTGGTGATGTCAGGGTGCGCCAGGCCATCGCCCACTGCGCCGACCGCGACGCGCTGATCGCGGTGTCCTATCCCTTCCTCAGCGAGGAGGAGCGCGCGAAGTTGCGCATGGACACCTGGATCCCCAAGATCTCGCCGTTCCACGCCAACCCGAACAACATCGACTACACGTTTGACATCACTGCCGCTGGCAAGTTGCTCGATGACGCCGGCTGGAAGTTGCCTGAAGGTGGCTCGGTGCGCCAGAACGCCAACGGTGAGCCGCTGACGCTCAAGTTCACCACCACCAACGCGCAGTTCCGCCAGACATGGGCCGCGGTGTTCGAGAAGCAGATGGCCGCCTGCGGCATCATCATCCAGCGCTCGCACATCCCCGGCAGCATCTGGTTCGGCAGCAACTCGGGCCTGGCGCGGCGCGACTTTGAGTTGGGCGCGTATGCCTGGGTCGGTGAGCCGGATCCGGGCGGCGTGACGCTGTATGCCTGCAACCAGATCCCGACGCCGGCGAATGGCTGGGCCGGCCAGAACTACATGGGTTGGTGCAACAAGGAAGCCAGCGATGCCATCCTTCAGGCGAACAACACCTTGAACGTGGAAGACCGCAAGAAGTTCTACGCCACGAATCAGGATCAGTTCATGAAGGACATGGTCAGCCTGCCGCTGTTCCAGCGCGCAGAGGCCGGCGCCTACAGCAACAAGATCAAGAACGTCAAGTTCAACCCGACCGAGTACTACAGCGCGAACGCCGATGAGTGGTCGGGCAAGGACACCGTCGTGCTGGCCTTCACGCAGGAGCCGGCATCGATGTTCTCGCTGGTGGAGAGCGCAGCCGTGCAGCGCACGGTGATGCAATTGGTTGGCGGCGTGGTGAGCACCGCCTACGACTTCTCTTATCAGGCTGTCGGCCTGGTTGACGATGAATTCCCAACCATCGAGAACGGCGGTGCGACCAACACCGATGTTGAGTTGAAGGATGGGGATCGCTTCGTCGGTTCCGATGGCAACGCGTATGCCTTGAAGGGTGACAAAGTGGTCAACCTGAAGGATGGCCAGCCGACCGATGAAGAGGTCAAGGACATCATGGTCAAGTCGCTGGATGGCACTGAGTCGCCGGCGGCGGTTGGCGCCAAGGCTGCCCAGATCAAGGTGACCTGGAAGTACAAGCCCGACATGTGGTCGGATGGCAAGCCCGTCGTGAAGGCAGACCGTGAATTGGGCTTCAAGGTGGACTGCGACCGCACCTCTGGCGCGGTGAGCTACTTTGGCTGTGACCGTATCGTCAGCTTCGAAGTGCCGGATGACAACACTGTTGTCCAGACATACGTGCCTGGCTATCAGCCGCCCTTCTACTATCTGCCGCCCGGCAGCGGCTACCCTGCGCACCAGGAGATCACCAGCGAAGGCGCCTACAAGGGCAAGACGCTGGCCGATGTTGCGCCGAAGGATTTCGCCACGCTGCCTGAGATCGCCGAGTTGCCAATTGGCAGCGGCCCGTTCAAGCTGGTGAGTTGGGAGAAGGGCCAGCGCATGACGCTGGAAGCCAACGAGAACTACCAGGGCGGGACCAAGCCGGCAGTGAAGAAGGTCATCGTGCAGTTCTTCGGTGACACGACCGGCGCGGTGGCCGCGCTGCTGGCCGGTGACGTCGACATCGTTGGCACCGAGACACTGGGCGCCGGCTCTGAAGTGCAGGCCGTGCTGGACGCGCAGAAGGCCGGCAAGCCGATTGAAGTGTTCTCGCAGGCCACCCCGACCTGGGAGCACGTCGACATGAACCTGAACATCAGGTAAGAGGGCGCGCAGGCGAATGGCTCGTTACAATTTAGCATTCGTAGCGCCGTGATTGCAATGAGCCGCCGGAAAACGAAGCCGGCGGCTCATTGCGCATTTATAAAAAACGATTAAGTTCTCATTCTAAATCACGCAGGCAAAGAGGAGGCGTATGGCGAATTTCTTGATCCGGCGGGTCGTTCAAATCATCATCATCACGCTTGTCGCAGCATTCATCTCCTATATGCTGTTCTACATCGCGCCCGGCGGCCCGCTGCAGCAACTACGCGAAATCGCGCAGGGTGGCAAAAATCGGCTTGACCCCGGCGCGGTTGAGCGCGTGATGAAGCGCGGCGACCTCGACCTCTACCATATCCCGCGCTTTACGCGCTGGCTGATCGGTGAGCCACGCGGGCCGATTGTCATCAACGGGCAGGAGATGTTTGGGGGCATGCAAATCGGCTGCCTGCAAGAGGGCAAGGCCCAGCTCGTCTATGCGGATGGCTCGGTCGTTGAGACCAATTGCATCCAGCCTGTTTACCTGCGCGACCTGACGGACCCGCAGCGGCGTATCAGCAATGGCGTGCTGCGCGGTGATTTTGGCGCATCGCAACAGATCCTGCGCGACCGCCCGGTCATGGATCTGATTCGCACCCGCATCATGCCAACATTGCTGCTGATGGGCATCTCCAGCCTGTTGGCGCTCGCCATCTCCATTCCCATCGGCGTGATCTCGGCAGTCAAGCAGTATTCGCGCTTCGACTACATCGTCACCACGCTGACCTTCTTCGGCTCGTCCATGCCCACGCTCTTTCTTGGCATCATGGGCATCCTGCTCTTTTCACTCACCTTCAAGGATCTCGGCTTGCCCTACTTGCCGCCACAACTGGCGACCTCGAATGCCGATGTGACGGTGCCGCTGTTTGGAGCGATTGAGGCTGAATCGCTGGGTGATCGTATCTGGCACCTGATCTTGCCGGTGACGGTGCTGACGCTAGTCAGCCTGACCGGCTGGACGCGCTTCATCCGCAGCAGCATGCTGGAGGTGTTGCGACAGGACTATGTGCGCACTGCGCGCGCCAAGGGCCTGGCGGAGCGGCTGGTGATTTCCAAGCATGCCTTCCGCAATGCGTTGATTCCTTTCATCACGCTGGCCGTCGGCATCATCCCGGCGCTCTTCGGTGGCGCCATCATCACCGAGACGATTTTTAGCTGGCCAGGGCTGGGCCGGCTGTTCTACGATTCACTCGTGCGCAGTGATTATCCGGTTTCGATGGCCATTCTGCTCATCAGCACCGTCTTGACGCTGTTCAGCTTTTTGCTGGCCGACATCCTCTACACGGTGGTCGACCCGCGCATTCGGATGAGCTAATAGATAAATCATGGCAACTGCTGCAATCGACACCCGCTCAGCCGATGACGCGCATGCGCTCATCAAAACAGAGAGTCAGACGCAGATTGTGCTCCGGCGCTTCCGCAAGCACAAGCTGGCGGTTGTGTCGCTCATCCTGCTGACGATCATCTTCATCGCATCACTGCTCGCGCCGATCATCGCGCCATTTGGCCGTGACGACATCGACATCACTGCAGGCGCGCGTTTTGCGCCGCCCATGTCTGTCGCACCCGATGGCCGCACGCACCTGCTCGGCACCGATCACCTGGGGCGCGACATCTTCACCCGCCTGCTTTACAGCGCGCGCGTCACGCTCACCATCGCTGTCTTGGTCGCCACGCTCAGCACGTTGATCGGCATGACCATCGGCGCGATCGCCGGCTATTATCGCGGCATCATCGACACGCTGCTCATGCGCTTCCTTGAGTTGATGGCCAGCATCCCCGACTTTCCGATTTTGCTCATCGTCGCGTCCATCCTCATCACCGATCCGAAGTTGCTGCCCATCCCGGACTTCATTCTGGCTATGCTGCGCGATGTGATGCTGCTCAAGGACCTGAATGAGGCGCGCTCGGTGGCAGCGCTGATTCTGGTGCTGGTGGTGTTTGGCTGGATCGGCACGGCGCGCCTGATGCGCGGCATGGTGCTGTCGATCCGCGAGTTGGATTTCATCGAGGCGTCGAAGGCGATGGGCATGCCCAGCCCGAGCATCATCCGCCGGCACGTCGTGCCGAATGCGATGGCCCCGATCATCGTCGCCTTTACGCAACAGTTGGCGAGCGCCTTCGCTGCCGAGACTGCGCTTAGCTTCCTGGGCCTGGGTGTGCAAGACCCGACCGCGACATGGGGCAACATGATGTCGCTGGCGCAGCGCTTCATCTTCGAACAGCGCTCGTTGCCGATCATCGTCGGCGTCCCGATCCTGATTTGCTCTCTGGCATTCAACTTCATCGGCGACGGCCTGCGCGACGCGCTCGATCCGCGCTTGAAGATGTAGAAGATGTAATTGAGGTAATTGGACTTGCGCAGCCGGCGGGATGCGATTATTCTCCGCCCCATTGCGCAGCGATAGGCACTTATTCGCAAGAACCCTTTTTATGAGGAGTAACGCATGACAGTAGCAACGGCGACGAAAGCCGCCCCAGCGAGCAACGGCGCGAAGAGCGATCTGATGCTCGACATTCAGGGCCTGAAAACCTATTTCTACACCGAAGACGGCGTGGTCAAGGCCGTCGACGGCGTTGACTTGTATGTGAAACGCGGTGAGACGCTCGGCATCGTCGGCGAATCGGGCTGCGGCAAGAGCGTCACATCGCTCTCCGTGATGCGACTCGTCGGCCAGCCGGGCAAGATCATCGAGGGTAAGATCTTCTTCGATGGGCAAAACCTGTTGGAAATGCCGGAAAAGGAGATGACCAGGATTCGCGGCAACCGCATCTCGATGATCTTCCAGCAGCCCACATCTTGCCTGAACCCGGTCTTCAAGATCGGCGACCAAGTGGCTGAGGTGCTGAACATTCATCAGGACTTGGGGCGCGAGGCCGGCTGGAAGCGCGCGGTAGAGTTGTTGCGCATGGTCGGCATCCCCTCGCCAGAGAAGCGCGCGCATTCCTACCCGCACGAGATCTCGGGTGGTCAGGCGCAGCGCGTGATGATTGCGATGGCGCTGGCGTGCGCGCCGGAACTGCTGATTGCCGATGAGCCAACCACCGCGCTTGACGTGACGATTCAGGCGCAGATCCTCGATCTGATGCGTGACCTGAAAGAGAAGACCGGCACATCGATCCTGCTCATCACGCACGACATGGGCGTGGTGGCCGAGATGTGCGAGCGCGTGGTGGTGATGTACGCCGGCCAGGTGGTGGAGCAAGCCGACGTGAAGACACTCTTCAGCAAACCGTTGCATCCCTACACGCAAGGTCTGCTTGGTTCGATCCCGGTGCTCGGACAGGTGCGCGGCCGCCTGGATGTGATCCCCGGCTCGGTGCCGAATCTGCTCAACCCGCCGCCTGGCTGCCGCTTCGAGCCGCGCTGCCGCGCATGCGAAGGCGCCACGCGCGAGAAGTGCCGCACCGTGATGCCGCCACTGCGTGAGATAGAACCTGGTCACTGGGTTCGCACCTGGCTCTACGATTAGCTTTTTGATTTTGGATTGCAGATTGCGGGTGCGCGCGAGGAGTTCATCGCGATTTCCGCAATCGCAAATCCACAACACATTCGATGACCACAAACGGCAACCTCAACAATCACGAAGACCTGGTGCAAGTCACCGACCTGGTCAAGCACTTTCCCATCAAGGGCGGCCTGCTGCAAAAGACGGTGGCGCATGTAAAGGCCGTCGATGGCGTGTCGTTCACCGTGAAGAAGGGCGAGACGCTCGGGCTGGTGGGTGAATCGGGCTGCGGCAAGACGACCGTTGGCCGCACGATTCTGCGGCTGACGCCGGCGACCGGCGGCAAAGTCATTTTTGAAGGCAAGGAAGTCTTCAAGGTGAATGACAGTCAGTTGAAGACCCTTCGACGCGATATGCAGATCATCTTCCAGGACCCATACTCCTCGCTTGATCCACGCATGCCGGTGGGTGAAAGCGTCGGCGAGGGCTTGCTGGTGCATGGCATGCGCGATGCGAAGAAGCGCAACGAGGTCGTGATTGAGATGCTGAAGAAAGTCGGCCTCGAAGACTATCACGCGCGCCGCTACCCGCACGAGTTCTCCGGCGGCCAGCGTCAGCGCATTGGCATTGCCCGCGCGCTCGCGCTGCAGCCCAAATTCATCGTGTGCGATGAGCCGGTCTCCGCGCTCGACGTGTCGATCCAGTCGCAGGTGCTGAACATTCTCAAGGATCTGCAAGGTGAGTTCGGCCTGACATATCTGTTCATTGCGCACAACCTGAGCGTGGTGGAGCACATCAGCGATCGCGTTGGCGTGATGTACCTCGGCAAGATGATGGAGCTGACGGATCGTGTGTCGCTCTTCCATGATCCGCTGCATCCCTACACCAAGGCGCTACTGTCGGCCATCCCCATGCCTGATCCGACGCTGAAGCGTGAGCGCATGATCCTGCAGGGCGATGTGCCATCGCCGGTAAATCCACCAAGCGGCTGCCGCTT
>JBDHWI010000129.1:0-11000 GCA_039810125.1 Thermoflexales bacterium
ATGATCGACAAGCCCTGGCCGATGCCCTGCTCGGTGATGAGTTCACCCAGCCACACGGCAAACATGGTGCCGGCGGTCATCGTGACGATGGTGACGATGGTTGGCAGGATGTATTCCGGCCGGTCAAAGCCCCACATGGGGATGACGCGCTGGCCGGCAGCCACGCTGGAGCCGATATTCTCGAAGATATTCACCTGGCCAACCGCGTTCAACGCGGCCATCGGCACAGTGAGGAAGTAGGTCAGGCGATTGATCTTGCGCCGGCCGGCGTCGCCTTCCTTCGCAATCTCCTCCAGGCGCGGGATGATCGGCACGAGCAATTGCAAAATGAGCGACGCCGTGACATACGGGTATACGCCCATCGCCAGCACCGAAAAGTTGAACACCGCGCCGCCGGAAAGCAAGCTGAGCAGGCCGACGAGGTTGCCCAAACCGCCGGCGTTGCCCTGCTCCACCGCCTGGCGAATCAGCGTCAGCACCTCTGGATTGACGCCCGGAACGGGGATGTGCGAGATCAGGCGATAGATGACCAGGATGAACAGGGTGAAGATAACCTTGTTCCTGATCTCTGGCAGCGAGATCGCGTTTCTGAGCGCTTGTAGCATGTGAGTTCCGAGTCCTGAGCGCCGCGTGCCGAGGAAGCCGAGATTGACTCAGCACCCGGGCGCGACACTCAGCACTTATCGTGTGCGATACCCGCCGCGCTTGACGTCGAGCTTGGTGGCGCTGCCGCCGGCAGCTTCGATCTTTTTCTGCGCCGACTCGCTGAACTTGTGCGCAGTGACCTTGAGCGCGACATTGATATCGCCGCTTCCAAGGATGGCGATGTGCTTGTCACTCTTCAGCGCCAGGCCGGCTTCCACCAGCTTCTCCGGCGTCACTTCGCTGCCAGCTTCAAATTTGCTGGCCAGTGCGCTCACGTTGATCGGGCGGTATACGATGCGATAGGGGTTGCTGAAGCCCACGCCGCGCATAAACGGCAGCTTGCGCACCATGGGGAACTGGCCGCCTTCGAAATAGGGACCCTTTACGCCGCCAGAGCGGGATTTCTGGCCCTTCTGGCCCTTGCCAGCAGTGCGGCCCTGGCCGGCGGCAATGCCCACGCCTTTGCGCTTTTTGCGCCGGCGCGAGCCCTCAGCGGGCTTCAAATCGTGCAGTTTCATTTTTCCTCGCTTATCGCCGCTGCGGTCTTTCTCCGCGCGACTCGCTAAATGGCAAATGTGAAATCACAAATGCCAGCTCAAAATCACTTGACTTCCACCAGGTGCTTCACAGCGTTCAGCATGCCGCGCATCTGCGGCGAATCTTCATGCTCCACTGTCTGCCCCAGTTTGCTGAAGCCCAGCGCCTTCAGGGTGCGCTTCTGGCGCACGTTGTAGCCGATGGCGCTCTTCACCCACTTCACTGTAAGTTTCTTGCCCTCGGTGCTAGTTGCTGTTGTTGTCTCGGCCATCGCCTCTTCTCCAGAATGGCTGCACGTCGTCCACAGATTTGCCACGGCGCACCGCCTCTTGGTTCACATTCTTCAGCGACTGCAGGCCAAAGAACGTGGCATAGGTCGCATTCAGCTTGCTCTTCGAGCCGAGCGACTTGGTCAGCACGTCCTTCACGCCGGCGGCCTCCAGCACAGCGCGCACGCCGCCGCCGGCAATCACACCGGTGCCGGGCGCCGCCGGCTTCAGCATCACCTGCGCACTGCCATACTTGTGGATGATCTCGTGCGGGATCGTGCTGCCCAGCACTTCCACCTTCTTCATGTTGTTGCGGGCGCGGTCGGTGGCCTTGCGAATGGCGTCCTGCACCGAGCGAGCCTTGCCCATGCCGATGCCGACCTTGCCGTGATTGTCACCCATCACGATCAGTGCGCGAAAGGCGAAGCGCCGGCCGCCCTTGATCACCTTGGCCACACGCGCCACATCCACGATGCGGGTGTCGAATTCGGGCGCTTCCTGTTCCTGCCGGCGCGGGCCGCGTGAATCACGATCACGTCGTTGGTTGTTTCGATTCTCCATGCGTTAAAACTCCAGGCCACCTTCGCGCGCGCCATCAGCCACGGCCTTGACGCGGCCATGATAGCGATAACCTGCGCGGTCAAACACCACCTGCTTGATCTGCTTTTCCTGCGCGCGCTGGGCCAGCAGTTTGCCCACGGCGGTCGCCTCGGCACTCTTCTTCAGGTCGCTCTGCGATTTGATTTCCTTGTCCAGGCTCGACGCAGCAGCCAGCGTGTGACCGGCCTCATCGTCGATCAACTGCACATAGATGTGCTGCAAGCTGCGGAACACGTTCAAGCGTGGCCGCGCCTGTGTGCCTTGCACGTTGGCGCGCACACGGCGGCGCCGGCGCTCACGCGCCCCGGTTCGGTCTACATGTGCCATTGTGTTTCAGTCTTCTCGGTCGCCGGCGACTCAACCCGTGGGTCAGGCCCACAGCCGCTCACGCAGCGCCACTTTGCTCACGCAATCCTTCGATCAAGCCCGACAAGAATCAAGATCGAAAGCGCGCAAGCCAATTCTCAGTTTACTTGCCGCCCTTGCCTGTCTTGCCGGCCTTGCCGGCCTTGCGGCGGACGACCTCACCCTGATAGCGAATGCCCTTGCCCTTGTATGGCTCAGGCGGGCGCAACTTGCGCACTTGTGCGGCGGTTTCACCCACCAGTTCCTTATCGATGCCGCTCACCTTGATCTGACGCGTCTTCGCATCGGTCTCAAATGTGATGCCGGTTGGCGGCGGGAATTCGATTGGATGCGAAAAACCCAGATACAGCATCAGGTTCTTGCCGGCCATCTCAGCACGATAACCCACGCTCTCCGCACCGATCTCCAGCACCTTGGTGTAGCCGGTTGAGACGCCAGTCACCATGTTGGCAAGCAGCGCGCGCGACAGGCCGTGCAAAGAGCGCTCATCGCGCTCGTCACCTTCGCGCTTGACCTCGATCACGCCGCCATCCTTCACAATCTGCACCTTGTCATGAAAGGTGCGCTTCAATTCGCCCTTCGGCCCCTTCACTGTCACGGCATTGCCGTTAATGGTGATATCCACGCCCTTGGGCAGTTCAATCGGCTTCTTGCCTACTCTCGACATTGTTATCTCGCTTGGCTGGTGGGCTGAACATGCCGGCGCATTTACGCCGGCGATCACCGTTCACCAGCCACTAGTACACGAAGCAGATTACTTCGCCACCCACGCCCAGCCGGCGCGCGGCGCTGCCCGTCATCACGCCTTTGGGCGTGGAAAGAATGGCGATGCCCATGCCGCTCAGCACGCGGGGGATGTCGCCCTTGGCGCAATACACGCGCTTGCCAGGCTTGCTGACGCGCTTCAGATCGCTGACCGCCGGCTTGCGCGCGCGGCGCTCACCGCTGTAGCGAATCGTCAAGTTCAACGCCCGCTTGCCCTCGTTATCGATCACCTGATAGCCGTCGAGGAAACCCTCTTCCTTCAGGATTTCGGCCACGCGCTCAGTCATTCTGGAATGCTTCACGGCCACTGAGTTGTGGCCGACCATCGCAGCGTTGCGAATGCGCGTGAGCATGTCGCTCAAAGAATCATTGCTCATGTCTTGTTTCACATCAGGAATGTCAGGCAGCGCATCGCGCGCCTGGCACTCGCAACTACCACGATGCCTTCCGAACGCCGGGGATTTCACCGCGCAGCGCCATCTCGCGGAACACGATGCGAGATACGCCGAATTTGCGCATGTAGCCGCGCGCGCGGCCGCTCACCATGCAACGGTTGCGAACGCGCACCTTGAACTTGCGGTTCTTCTCCCGGTTCATCATCGCTTCTCTTGGCATTTGTCTGTCCTCGTTAGTGATTGGTTGTGTCTTCTTCATGCTGGCTGCCGGCCTCGCAATGAGGTCAACAACCAATTACTAATTACCACTAGCGCTGGTCACCCGGCTTGCTGTAGGGCATGCCGAACAGGCGCAACAGCGCGCGCCCCTCGTCGTCCGTCGTGGCAGTGGTCACGATGGTGACCTCCATGCCGCGCACTTTGTCGATCTTGTCGTATTCGATTTCCGGGAAGATGATCTGCTCGCGCAGGCCCAGCGTGTAATTGCCGCGCCCATCAAAGGCGTCCGCTGGCACGCCGCGAAAGTCGCGCACACGCGGCAGCGCCAGATTGACCAGGCGATCCAGAAAGTCATACATACGCTTGCCGCGCAGAGTAACCTTCACGCCAATCGGGCGGTGCTCACGCAGCTTGAAGCCGGCGATGCTCTTGCGCGCCTTGGTCACGATGGGCTTTTGGCCGGTGATGCTTGTCAGATCGCCCACCGCAAAATCCACCACTTTCGGGTTGTCTGCACTCTCGCGACCTACGCCGATGTTGACGACGATCTTCTCGATTTTCGGCGCCTGCATCACGTTCTTGTAGCCGAATTCCTTCATCAACGCCGGCCGAACTTCGTCCTGGTAGCTCTTGAATAAGTCTGCCATGTCAGTTCAACCCCTCATCCAGCTTGTTCGAATGTCGCTTTTTCTCGCCATCTTCCACGCGATAGTTCACACGGGTCGGCTTGCCGCTCGGCGAAACCAGCTTCACGTTCGAGGCGTCAATCGGCATCTCAACATCGATGATGCCGGTTTGCGCCACCGTGCGGCCGGCGCGGCGCGGCTTGGCGTGCTTTTTGGCGATGTTGATGCCCTTCACGACCAGCTTGTTTTGCTTGGGCAGCACGCGAGTCACCTCGCCGCGCCGGCCCTTGCCCTCACCGCTGATCACGAGCACCGTGTCGCCCTTCTTGATCTTCATGCTCTTGTGTCCTCCACTGGGCTGCTGGCTGTGTCCAGTCAGTCTCTTTTTCGACAGAATGAACAGAATACACAGGATGCGTTTGAATCACGTTGATCCTGCGCATTCTGTTCATTCTGTCGCGTTTTTCACAGCACCTCTGGCGCAAGCGAGATGATCTTCATGAAACCCTTGTCGCGCAATTCACGCGCCACTGGCCCGAAGATGCGCGTGCCGCGCGGGTTCACTTCGTCCTCGCCCAAAATCACGGCAGCGTTGTCATCGAAGCGAATGTACGATCCGTCGGCGCGGCGATATTCCTTCGCCTGTCGCACGATAACTGCCTTAACCACGCTGCTCTTCTTCACGTCGGCAGTGGGGCTGGCGCTCTTCACCGTGGCAGTGATCACATCGCCCACGCGGCCATAGCGGCGCTTGTGGCCGCCATGCACACGCATGCACAGCAGTTCCTTGGCGCCGGTGTTGTCAGCCACCTGCAATCGGCTCTCTTGCTGGATCATGGCTATTTCCTCTTCTGAATGACCTTTTCAAGCTGCCAGCGCTTGGTCTTGCTGATGGGCAAAGTCTCGACGATCTGCACCAGATCGCCCTCCTGCGCCTCATCGTTTTCATCATGCGCCGAATATTTCTTGCTGCGCGTCATCACCTTCTTGTAGACAGGGTGACGCAGGGTGCGCTCCACGCGCACAACGATCGTCTTTTGCATCTTGTCGCTGACCACCAGACCGGTGAGGCGACGCTTTCTCTCATCTGCCATCGTTAATTTCCCCTGTGCTACTTCGCCGGCGCGGCGCTCATCGCGGCAGCCAGCTCACGCTGACGGATCACCGTCTTGATCCGCGCAATATCGTGGCGGACGCGCTTGATGCTGTTCGAGTCGCTCAATTGCCCCTGCGCGCGCTGAAAGCGCAGGTTGAACAGCTCCTTGTAGGCGTCATCCAGCTTGCCCTGCAATTCCGGCGTGGGCATGCTGCTCAGTTCTTTCGCATTCATGGCTTACTGGCCTCCTTGCATCTGCGCCTCGCCCACCACCTGGGTGCGCATGGGCAGCTTGTAGGCGGCCTGCGACAGCGCAGTGCGCGCGATGCCCTCCGGCACACCCGACACCTCGAACAGGATGCGGCCGGGCTTGACGACGGCGACCCAGTGATCGACGGCGCCCTTGCCCTTGCCCATGCGGGTCTCCGCCGGCTTTGCAGTGACGGGCTTGTCCGGGAAGATGCGAATCCACATCTTGCCGCGGCGCTTCATCTCACGCACGATCACGCGGCGCACAGCTTCGATCTGGCGGGCAGTGACCCACGCCGGCTCCAGCGCCTGCAAGGCAAACTCGCCGGCCTCCAACTCTGAGCCGCGCAGCGCCACGCCGGTGCGCCGGCCACGCATTTGCTTGCGAAACTTCACTCTCTTCGGCATCAACATGATGACCAACTCCACAAAAGAGATTTGAGACTGGCCCTGCCTCGTGCAAAGCCCAATCTCTACTCTCCAATCTCAAATCCTACTGCTCCATGCCATCGCCTTGCGGCTGGCGCTCACGGTCGCCACCCTCGCGGCGCGGCCCGCGCCCACCGCGGCGATCCCGCCGGTCGCGCTGGCCTTGCTGCTGCGTGCGCGAAGGGCGTGTGACCTCTTCCTGCGGCATGTCGCGCAGGATTTCGCCGCGATAGATCCACACCTTCACGCCGATCTTGCCGTAGGTGGTGTCGGCTTCCGACTTGGCGAAATCAATGTCGGCACGCAGGGTGCTGCGCGGAATGCGGCCATCCATCACCTTGTCGGTGCGCTTCATGTCGCTGCCGTTCAGGCGGCCGGCGCATTCGATCTTGATGCCGAGCGCTCCCTTCTGCATGGTGGTCTGCACCGCCTTCTTCATCGCGCGGTTGTGCGGAATGCGCCGCTCGATCTGCTGAGCGATGTTGTCGGCCACCAGTTGCGCCACCAGGTCAGGCTTGAGGATTTCCTCAATGTCAAGCTTGACCTTCTTGCCGGTCAACTTCTCGATGCCGTCGCGGATCTCTTTTACCGCTGCGCCCTTGCGGCCGATGACCACACCCGGGCGGGCGGTATGCACCACCACGTGCAACTGGTTTGGCGGGAAGCGCTCGATCGTGATATCAGCGACGCCGGCATTGTCGGCATCCATCTTCTCGCGCAAATAATTGCGCAAGTTCATATCTTCCTGAAGGAGTCGGGTGTACTCGCGCTTTGGCGCATACCAGCGGCTCTTCCAGTCGCGGATAATGCCCAGGCGAAAACCGTAAGGATGAACTTTTCTACCCATATTACCCCTCCGTGGGAACCATTTCCTTCAGCACAACTGTGATGTGCGAACTCTTGCGCTCCAGCGGGCGGAAGCGGCCGCGTGCGGCAAAGCGCCGCCACGAGCGCGACGGCGCGCCGTCCACGTAAATCTGGCTGATGACCAGATCTGCTTCCGTGAACTGCTTGTTTTCGACGGCATTCGCCACCGCTGAGGCAATCACCTTGCTCACCGGCTCGGCGGCAGCCTTCGGCGTAAAGCGCAGGATGTCCAGCGCTTCTTTGGCTCGCTTGCCGCGCACCAGGTCAGCGACCAGGCGCACTTTTTGCGGCGACATGCCAATGTGACGCGCAATGGCGCGCACCTCGTTTTCAGCCAGATTTGTCGCCATGAATTACTCCTTGCTCGCCGACGCTGCCGGCTTCTCTTCCTTGCCGACGTGGCCGCGGAAGGTGCGTGTCGGCGCAAATTCGCCCAGCTTGTGACCGACCATGTTCTCGGTGATGTAGATGGGAATGTGCCGCCGGCCATCATGCACTGCGATGGTGTGCCCCACCATCTGCGGGAAGATGGTGGATGCGCGCGACCAGGTGCGAATGACGCGCTTTTCGCTGCGCGTGTTCATCGCCTCAATGCGCTTCAACAGCTTAGGCTGCACAAAGGGTCCCTTTTTGAGTGATCGTGACATTTTTCTATTTCGGATTTCTGATCTCTCTTCTCTGATTGTGGCCGACGCTCTCGCTTCGCCAAAACCGATTTGCTGAAATCAAAAATCGCAAATCCAAAGTTACTTGCGGCCCTTCTTCTCGCGCCGGCGCACGATCAGGTGATCGGTCGACTTGTTGTGGCGCGTCTTGACACCCAACGCCTTCTTGCCCCACGGGGTTTGCGGCGCGGCCTTGCCGATGGATGTGCGACCTTCACCGCCACCATGCGGGTGGTCGCGCGGCGACATCGCTGATCCGCGCACGGTTGGGCGCACGCCAAGCCAGCGCTTGCGGCCGGCCTTGCCCAACTTGATGTTCTGGTGATCCAGGTTGCCTACCTGACCGACTGTGGCCATGCAGGTCTGAAGCACGCGACGCACTTCGCCGCTGGGCATGCGCAACGTCACGTAGTCGCCTTCCTTGGCGAGCAACTGCGCGGCAGCGCCGGCTGAGCGCACCACCTGCGCGCCCTTGCCAGGGCGCAATTCGATGGCGTGCACCGTCGAACCGAGCGGGATGTTCGCCAGCGGCAAAGAATTGCCTGTGCGCGCTTCTGCCTCTGCCCCGCTCATCACTTCATCACCCACCCGCAACCCATCAGGAGCGAGGATGTAGCGCTTTTCGCCGTCGGCATAGTGCAGCAGCGCAATGCGCGCCGAGCGATTCGGATCGTATTCAATTGTTGCGACGCGCGCCGGAACGCCGGCCTTGTCGCGCTTGAAATCAATGATGCGATAGGCGCGCTTGGTGCCGCCGCCCTGGTGTCGGACGGTGACTTTGCCACGCACATTGCGACCGCCGCGACCACGCAGATCGGTCAGCAACGACTTCTCCGGCGTATCGGTAGTGATGTCCGAGAAGTCATAGCCGGTCGTGCCGCGCCGGCTGGGCGTTGTCGGTTTGTATGTCTTGACTGCCATTGCTATTTGCGATTGGCTATTGGCCGGCATATGACGCCAGCCGACACCCAATTCATCAGGCAACACCCTCGAACAGCGCGATGCGATCCTTCTCGCTCACCTGCACGATGGCCTTCTTCCATTCTGGCGAGCGCTGGATGTGCTTCGCCTTGCGGCCAGTGATGCGGCTGCGCGGCGAGCGCCGGCGCTTCTCCGGCATGTTCACCACGTTCACCCGCAGCACGGTCACATTGAAGGCGATCTCAACCGCCTCCTTGATCTGTGCCTTGTTCGCGCGGCCGTCCACCTCGAAGGCATACTGCGGCTTTTCATAGCCGACCTGCCATTGCGTCTTTTCGGTGATCAGCGGGCGCTTCAATACTTCGTATGGATGCATTTCGAAACCTCAATCAGGAGCCAGGAATTCAGCGCACTGAACCCTTGGCTGTTATCCAAGCCACGCCTTGATCACATCCAGCGATGCCACCGGCACCACCAGTTGGTCATACTTGAAAATGTCGCGAATGTTCAAATAGTTCGCGTTCAACGCCTTGACGTTTTCGACGTTGCTGGCTGACTTTTCGACGTTGACATTGCGCGCCGGCAACACCACCAGACCCTTCGTCACGCCCAGCGCCTTCATTGCAGCAGCGAGGTCCTTCGTCTTTGGCGCAGCCATGTCGAGCGACTCGACGACGACGATTTGCTGGTCGGCAGCCTTCTGGGAGAGCGCGCTGCGGATGGCCGCGCGACGCATCTTCTTTGGCATGTCCTGGTTGTAGCTGCGCGGCTGAGGCCCGAAGGCCACGCCGCCGCCCACCCAGTGCGGCGCCTTGCGGCTGCCCTGACGCGCATTGCCGGTGCCCTTCTGGCGATATACCTTCTTCGTCGTGCGGTTCACTTCGGCGCGCGTCTTCACCTTGTGCGTGCCCAGGTGCGCGTTGGCGTTCTGACGCAGCAACGCCTGGTGCATCAGCGGCACGCTGATTTTTGCGGCGAAGATGTCATCGGGCAGCTCCACCTCGCTGACCTGCTCACCCTTGAGATTCTTGACTGGAACTTTCATATCACTTGCTCGCAGTAATTAGTAAGCGACAATTGGCAAACAAGCGCTGCTCGCGCGGCGGCTCATCCAATTGCAAGTTACTACTCGCCAATTACTTCTTGGCACCCTTGCGCGACTCCTTGATGACGACGATGCCGCCATTCGCGCCCGGCACAGAGCCGGACACGGCGATCAAGTTGCGCTCCACATCCACCATCAGCACCTTGGCGCGCATGGAAGTGATTTGCGTATTGCCGTAGTGACCGGACATGCGCTGGCCCTTGACCACGCGGCCCGGCGTGGTGCCGGAGCCGATGGAGCCTGGCGCGCGCTCGCGGTCAGAGGCGCCGTGGGTCTTCTTCTGGCGATGGAAGCCGTGGCGCTTGATGCCGCCGGCAAAGCCGCGCCCTTTCATGGTGCCGGCCACATCGACAATCTCACCGACAGCAAAGATGTCGGCCTTGATCACATCGCCCTGCTTGTAAGCCGTTTCCTTGATGCGGGCTTCTTCGAGATGCTTCACCGCCGGCACGCCGCTGATGTCGCGACGCTTGGGGTGCTTGTCGTTAGCCTTAAGGAGTCCGAGGTGGCCCTGCTCGCCGCGTGAAAGTTTCTTCGCCTTCACTTCGCCAAAGCCGAGCTGGATGGCGTTGTAGCCATCGTTCTCAACGGTCTTTACTTGTGTCACGTAGTTGGGGCCGGCTTCGATCACCGTGACCCCCGTGACGTTGCCCTTCTCATCGAAGAGCTGGGTCATGCCCACTTTTCTTCCAATTATCTTCTTCATGGTCATTGGCTCTTGCGGCTTGCGCCGCCCGGGCGCTTGCCCCATCCGATGGGGCAGCATCGCGCTAGAGCGTGATTTTTGTAATCGGCTCTTTAACTAGAGCTTGATCTCAATATCAACGCCCGCCGGCAAATTCAATCGCATCAATGTGTCAATGGTCTTCGAGTCAGGATCCAGCACGTCGATCAAGCGCTTGTGCGTCCGAATTTCGAAATGCTCGTGCGAGTCCTTATCAATATAGGGCGAGCGACGAACGGTATAGCGCTCAATCTTCACCGGTAGCGGCACTGGGCCGACCACAGTTGCGCCGGTGCGCTCGGCCGTCTCCACGATGCGCTGCGCCGACTGGTCGAGCGAGCGGTGATCGTAGGCCTTCAAGCGAATGCGAAGTCGTTGTTTTGCCATTTCAAAGAATCAAGAACCAAGAGCCAGAATCCAAAATCGTGTTCTGGCTCTTGGTTCCCACTGTTCTACTCCAGCACCTTGGTGATCGAGCCGGCGCCGACCGTCAACCCGCCCTCGCGGATCGCAAACTTCGAC
>JBDHWI010000130.1:0-10998 GCA_039810125.1 Thermoflexales bacterium
AGCAACAGATGAAGCTGCGCCCGAAAGCGGGTTTGCTGCGCATCTACCCGCTGCAGTTCCAGTTCGATCAATTGCACAGCCTCATCCAGGTTCTCCCTGGCTGCTGCGAACTGCCCCAACCGTGCCTGCGCCACGCCGAGCAGGCGATGCGCATCGCCCAGCGTCGCCTGCGCTTTTTGATGGAAAGGTGGAGATTCTTCCGCACCCTTGAGCGACTGCGCTTCCAGCACGCTTGAAATTGCATGCGTCGCAGTCAAGGCGATGCCGGCCCAATCCACCGCAGCAAAGGGGCGCTTCGCCAGCCATGTCGCCTGTTGCACCTGTGTGCCGGCCAGCGTCAGCCTTGCAGCTGGGTAGTCCGCATTGATGGCGAGCGCGCGCCTGAAGCTGGCTGCCGCCTCATCGAGCAGGCGCAGCGCGCTCGACTCATCACTCATGGTGCTGCTCAACAAGAGCGCTTCGCGCCCAATCAGGTAATACAGTATTTCGCGGCCATCTTGATCCGGCCACTCGCTCCTCGGCAAGTCGACGTCAGCTTGCTTCAGAAAATCCAGCGCGCGATCGTTGCTGCCATTTGCGTCGTACAGCAGCGCAATGGCAATGCGCGAAAGCGCCTCCTGGCGCGTGCGCAAGGCGCTGGACGCGCCGTTTCCGGCGATGGACTCACCGTCCAGCCGAATGGTGATCGGCCGGCCCAACTGATGCCGGCCAGTGATCTCATCAGCATCGCGGCTGTCGGCACGGATATAGAACGCCGGCGTCAGCTTCCCCCTCGCGATGCCATCGTCATGCACTGCCTCATAGTTGCCATAGATCAGGAGATTCGCATTCAGGTCGTTGGCGCGGCGGGCCGCATTGTCGCGCAACGCTGCCTCCGAGTTGCCCGCAATCACACCGATGCGCGAGCGCTTCGCCAGCAATGACATGCCATCAAACCACACCAGTGGCCGGCGGTCGATCTTGATTGCATCGGGCAGCGCATTCAGCGCGCCATCCAGGCGTTGATATACCGAGGCCGCTAACTGCGCGCCGCTGGTCGAGGCTCGGCCCTCGCCGCCGGCGTCCAGCTCTCCAAAATCAGCCACTGCCACGTTGAATGCGTGGGCTGGCATCTGCGCCGGCACGAGCGCGATGTAGGCTGCGAGCGTCGCGCCGAAAACAGCAACCAGGACCATGCCGATCAGCACATAGGGCTTGACCTTGTCCCAGCGCGCAATGTCGTCACCCCAAGCCACCTCTGGTCGCAGCACGCGGCAGCGTGCCAGCAGCGCCGGCGCCTTGCCCTGCGCTTCAATCGCTTTGATCAGGTGCAGCGCTTTGACCTCTTTGCCGTCGCCGGGCAGGCCGGCGAAGTCTACGCCGAAGTCATCGGCGAGCAATTGCATCTCGTCAACGCTGAAATGCGCGCTGAGATTTGCGCGCAAGGCTGCGCGCGTGGTGCGCTTGGACTGATCGGTGTTCAACACTGCCATCGGTTGCTCACGATGCACAAAACACAGCGCGCTGCCAGGAGCGCAAAACTGCCTGCACGCAGGTTATTCACTCACGATCCCTCATCAAAGGATGCCGCCCAGGTTCCACGGTTGGAATTCCTCCTCACCGATGCCCTGCGCTTCACTCTTGGATGGCTTGCCCGACGCCACATCAATGATGCAATCGAGCAGTTCGTTTGCCACCTGCTGCATCGGCGCGCCCTCCAGCACCTTGCCGGCGTTCACATCCATGTCCTCCTCCATGCGGTTGAACATCGTGCTGTTGCTGGCCACCTTGATGCTGGGCGCCGGCTTGAAGCCGAAACACGAGCCGCGCCCGGTGGTGAACACGACCAGGTTGCAACCGCCGGCCACCTGACCCGTCGCGCCAACCGGATCGTAGCCCGGCGTGTCCATGAAAGTGAAGCCCTTGCTGGTGATCGGCTCCGCATACTCGTACACGTCCATCAGTGGCGTGTTGCCCGCCTTCGCCACCGCGCCGAGCGACTTCTCGTAGATCGTGGTCAGGCCGCCGGCTTTGTTGCCGTGCGAGGGGTTGTTGTCGATCTCCACGCCATGCATCGCTGCGTGGCGCTCCCACCAATGGATCTTCTCGACCAGCTTTTCGCCCACCTCACGGCTGATGGCGCGGCGCGTGAGCAGATGCTCCGCACCATAGATCTCCGGCGTCTCAGCCAGCACCACGCTGCCGCCCTGCCGCACGATCTCATCGCAGGCCAGCCCAAGCACTGGATTCGCCGTCACGCCGCTCCAGCCATCACTGCCGCCGCATTGCAGCGCCACCATCAACTCGCTGATTGGAATCGGCTCGCGCTGATAGCTGTCAATTAGCGGCAACAAATCGGTGATCGCAGCGATGCCGGACTCAATCGTCTTGCGCACGCCGCCGGCGTCTTGAATCACCAGCGCGGGCGGCGGCAACGCCTGATGCTTGACCTTCGGCATCTGCTGCTTGATCCGCCGCATCGCCGGCGCCTCCTTCATCGTCAGATGATAGTTCTCGACCAGCTCGCAGACCTGGTTCACCTCGCAGCCGAGGCCGACCAGGATGTAGCCGCCGACATTGGGGTGCGCAGCGATGCCGGCAAGCGTGCGCTGCAACAGCATGTGGTCGTCGCTGCCGGCGCGCGTGGCGCAGCCATAGCCGTGCGCAATCGAGATCACGCCATCGATATTGGGAAATGCAGCCAGCGTCTCCGCGCTGAAGTGATGCGCGATCTTGCGCACAGTGTGCGCCGAGCAATTTACCGAGGAGATGATGGCGATGTAGTTGCGTGTGCCGGCCTTGCCGTCGGGCCGGCGATAGCCCATGAATGTGCGGCGCTGAGCCTCCGGCACAAACGCCACCGGCTTCACATCCACGCCAAAGGCATAGTCGCGCTCGAATTCAGCCACGGCGCAATTGTGGACATGCACATGGTCACCAATGGCGATGTCGCACCTGGCAAAACCGATCACCTGCCCATAGCGCCGGATCGGTCGACCCTGCTTCACCTCACGGATGGCAAACTTGTGACCGCTGGGGATCAAGGCGGTCAGTTGCAGAGGCGTCTGGCTGGCCGCCCATGCGAGCGTCGTGCCGGCAGCCAGATTCACCTTCGCAATCGCCACATCGTCATCATCATGCAGCCGGATCGCCACCGCATCGAACGCAAATGTTTGCGGTTCGGACACTGTAACCAAATTGATGTTCATATTCTTTGTTTTGCCGCAGCGCTCAAAAATCAACCCGTCTGGTGTTCATGATCGGCGCTGCGGCGCAAATGTCATGGCTTGGGGACAGCCAATCCCTCCGCACCCAACGCGCTCGTGATGGCCTCGGGGTAAGTGCGCTTGAGCATCTCCAGCCCGATCTCGGCGCGGCGCACGCGCTCGCGCGAATACGCAATCACCTGATTTTCGATGTGCGTGCCGGCGGGATACACGTCTGGCGCGTTGCGCAAACCAAACTTCACATACACCGGCGCCACGCAACGCACGATCTCACCAATCTCGTAGTGCCGGATGAAGCCGCCGAAGTTGTCCGGCACTTCCACATAGATGTCGATCGGCATCGCCACAGCAGCGCGCATGGCCGCAAGCTTGGGGATGTCGAGGTCGGTCGGCACGTTGTAGGTGCCGGCGCCCAGGTCTTCCATCAACTTCACACTGGCTGCGTTGGCTGCGCCCATCTGCACGCTGATCTTGAACACGAAGTCCGCCGGCAGTTCGCCGCGCTTCTTCATCTCACGCGCCACCCACAGCAGCCCCTCGTCGGCAATCAGCACGCTGCGGATGCCAAGCGCATTGGCGCGCTTGATGTCTTCGATGGCATAGACCAGTTGCTCCATGCCGCGATGCCGCGCGCCAAGATTCTTGCCGGCGAGCGACAAAATCTGTGCGCCGGTTTCCCACGCTGCGCGTGGACCAACGAACAAGCTCACTTCCACCCTTGCCTCTGCGCCCAGTTTCACCATCTCGCGGATCTCGCCGTCAGTCAGCAGCATCACGCCGCTGCCCTGGCTCACGCGATGCACGCGCACCTTGCGCGCTGCGGCCTCTTCCAGCACAGCCCGCAACGCGCGCGGGCCCTCCACGCTCGGAATCTCGGTGCGGTATTGCGCGCCATCTGGAAAGCGCTTCGACGAGGTTGGCAGATCATTCAGATCGCCCTGTGGCAGGCCAAGAGATTTAAGGAATGCGCGTGTGGCTTCGAAAGTCATGTAAACGATTTAACCACGAGTGACGGATTTGAGATGCACATTTTAAGTTTCACAGGCGTCACTGCGCAGAGCGCAGCCTGCGAAACCGATTTCACGCTGGCGACATGCATCTCACAAGAGATGTTGCATTGTTTGTCGCAAAATCGGCAATTTGCGGGAATAAACATGCCTGCGCCGGCGCAAAGTGATGAACAAACATGGCTTTTGTCCTACGCGACCCTGAGGGGCGCAGCCATAGCCGAGGTAATTTTGGATACGCATACTTTCCTCCAAGCTCCATCGCACACAAAACTCAGGTTCATCATGTATGAACAAACATGGAGGCACCGAACATGACCAGCATCATCACTCCGAATACGGAGACAGAGTCGCACGATAAGACGGAGATCATCAAGGTATCTGCGCAGTCACGTTCAACCGCAGTCGCCGGCGCCATCGCCGGCATCATGCGCGAACAGGGGCGCGTCAATGTGCAAGCCATCGGCGCCGGCGCAGTCAATCAGGCGATGAAGGCGGCTGCCATCGCGCGCGGCTATCTGCTTCTCGATGGCATCAACGTCGTCATCATCCCCTCCTTCTCGGACGTCGTGATCAATGGCGCAGAGCGCACCGCTGTGCGGCTGTCAATTGAACCGCGTTGAGAGCTGCCTGACGACTCTCGAGAGAGCGGGTTAGAATGCAAAGGGCGTTCCAAAGTGGACGCCCTTTACTATTGTGATCACCGAACTCCACTGCCATACCACCGCGTCCGACGGCCGGCTCTCCGCCACCGAGGTTGTGCAACTCGCAAAACAGCGCGATGTGTCACTGCTCGCCATCACTGACCACGACACGATCGCTGCGCACGAAGAGGCGCTGGCCGCTGGCAGCGCGCTCGGCCTGCGCGTCATTCCAGGCATCGAGGTCAGTTCGCTTTCGGCACAGGGCGAAGTGCATGTGCTGGGCTACAACGTTCGCCCCACTGACACCGTCACCATCCGCACATTGAACAGCTTGCGCGGCGTGCGCGAGGCGCGGGCGCGCGGCATGATCGACAAACTGGCCGCGCTTGACATTCATGTGCCTTTTGCGCGAGTGCAGGCGTTGGCCGGCGACGCGATGATTGGCCGGCCGCATCTGGCGCGCGCGCTGGTAGAAATGGGCGCCGTTGCCAACATGCAGGCCGCCTTCGACCAGTATCTGGCTGAGGGCAAGCCGGCATTTGTGCCGCACGAAGGGCTCACACCGGCGCAGGCAGTCGATCTCATTCACGCTGCGCATGGCATCGCCGTGCTGGCCCATCCCGCCCTGTATCGCGGCGACCTTGCAGCGTTGCTCAACGATTTGCTCGCCGCCGGCCTCGACGGCATCGAGGTCTTCTACCCGCAACACACGCCGGCGCAGATTGAGCAATACAAGGCCATTGCGCGGCAGCACAACCTCGTGATGGCCGGGGGCAGCGACTTCCATGCCATCATTGGCGATCAACCTGCCTCAATCGGCACGGTGCATGTGCCGGACGACTGTCTGCGTGAACTCGATGCACGAATGCAGGCGCGGGCAAGCCGGCGCGACTAACAGGCGAAGGGAATCATCGTGCTGAAAAACTGGAAATTCTGGCTTGGCATCGCCATCAGCGTCATCGCGCTGTATCTCACCCTGCGCGACGTGCCATTTGATGCTTTCATGCGCGCGCTTGGCGCAGCGCAGGCGCTGTGGTTCATCCCGGCATTCCTCGCGCTGATGGCCGTGCTGGTCACGCGCGCGGTGCGCTGGGCCACCCTGATGGGCGGCGCACCCGTCGGCACAACCTTTCACGCGCAGAACATCGGCTACATGCTGAACATGATCCTGCCGTTCCGCGTCGGCGAAATCGGCCGTGCCATCGTCATCGGACAGCGCACACAAGTAAGCACTGCCACCGCCCTCTCGTCCATCGTCGTCGAGCGGCTGCTCGACCTCGCTGCCGTCGTGCTGATGTTCGTGCTGTTTGCGCAATTCATCCCGATGGATGCTGCGCTTGCTCGCACAGCCACCATCAGCGCCGGCCTTGTCGTCGCGCTCATCATCTTCGTCGGCCTCGTCATCTGGCAATCCGCGCGCTTCGAGCGACTGTTGCGCAGCGTGCTCTCGCGCTTTCCCAGCATTCATTCCGAAACGTGGGTGCAGCGCTTCCACGAGTTCACTGCCGGCTTCAGGCTCATCAACACCCCGCGCCGGCTCGGCATCGTCCTGCTCACCACCGCGCTGATCTGGATTTTCAACCTCAGCGTGGCCGCCTTTACCATGGCCGCATTCTTGCCGCTGCGCGTCGACCAGGCCGGCTTGATGATGGTGGCGGCCAACCTCGGCGGCGCAGCGCCCTCTGCGCCAGGCGGGCTGGGGCCGGTGCAATTCTTCGCCCGCACCGCGCTCGTCGTGCCATTCAACCTGGATGCAACCATTGCGACTGCATTCGTGTTTGTATGGTCGCTCGGCCAACAGTTGATCTTGATCGTGTTGGGCCTGATTGGCATGCTGCGGATTGGGTTATCCTTCGGCCAATTGCGCGCCGCGCCATCTCCGGCTGCATCGACGGTCTCAACGCAGGCCGCACCGCTGGAAGGCACGCGCGCAAAGTAGCCGATGCGAATCCTTCATCTGCTGACGTATTACCGCCCGCACATCAGCGGCTTGACGATCTATGTCGAGCGGCTTTCACGCGGGCTGGCGCGGGCCGGCCACCAGGTCACTGTCCTCACCTCGCAATATGATGCGGCGTTGCCGCGCGAGGAGGATGTGGATGGCGCGCATGTCATTCGCGTGCCAGTGATGGCGCGCGTGAGCAAGGGTGTGATCATGCCGGCGTTCGGCCATACCCTGCGCAAGTTGCTGACACAGCACGACCTGGTGCATTTGCACCTGCCGCAGTTCGATGGCGCCGGCATCGCGTTGAACGCGCGCCTGTTCGGCAAACCGTCGCTGCTCACCATTCACGGCGATATTCGGCTGCCCGGCACGCCCTTCAACCGAATCGTGCAACCGGTGATCAACACGATGAACCGCATCGCCGGCCACAACGTCGATCGCGTCGTGTCCTACACCGAGGACTTCGCAAAGCACTCAGCCTTCTTCGCGCATTATCTGCACAAGCTGCGCGTCGTGCCGCCGCCCATCGAGATCGAACAACCTACCGCCCAAGATATTGCCGCCTTCAAGCAGAAGTGGAACGTCGTGGCACACCCGGTGATCGGCATGTGCGCGCGGCTGGCGACCGAGAAAGGCGTGGAGCATCTGGTTACAGCGCTGGAGCACATTCGCCAAATTCGGCCCGCAGCGCGTGTGTTGTTTGCCGGCCCCTACAAAAATGTAATTGGCGAGCAAGCGTACGCCCGCGCACTGCAGCCGCGCCTGGATGCGCTCGGCGCACAGTGGGCATTCACCGGCTCCCTGAAGGGACGTGAGTTGGCCGCGTTCTTCGCAGTCTGCGACGTGACCGTCCTGCCAAGCCTGAACTCAACCGAATCATTTGGCCTGGTGCAGGTGGAGTCAATGCTATGTGGCACACCGTCCATTTGCAGCGATCTGCCTGGCGTGCGCGTGCCGGTGCGGACCACCGGCATGGGCGAGGTCGTGCCGATCGGCGATGCGCCGGCGCTGGCCGACGCCATTTTGCGGGTGGTAGACAACCGCGCGCGCTACGTCAAGCCACGCGACGTCATCGCGCAACACTTCAGCACCGCGCGCACCGTCGCCGAATATGAACGGCTCTATGGTGAGCTTATTCATGCGCGCGCATCACAGCCGGCGTGACGCGATCTGACAGCCTCAAAACCCGATGAACCAAATGGACTTGACCAATATGGATGACACACAGCACGCTTCAAACAACGAAAACAACACTGAACTGGCGCAACGCAGAAAGGACCGCGCAGCGCTGGGCTGGTTCGGGATCGGCGCGCTGGTTGGAGGGCTGATCGTCGCCGGCGCAATGACGTTTATCAACGCGCAGAAACCGGCGGTTGACCTGGGCGCCATTCGCCAGGCCGCGCGCGAGGGCGCGGCCGAAGCAGTAGCGTCGCTGCCGGCGGCACAGGTTAACAACGAGACTGTCAACCCCGCTGCACAGGCCGAAACCCAAACCGGGGCGCCCGCCGGCGCAACCAAGGTGATGGGCCGGCTCGCCAACACCATCGGCGCAGAGGGTGCGCCGGTCACAATCATCGAATATAGCGATTTCAACTGCGGCTTCTGCAAAAAATTCCACAATGAAACCCTCTCTCGCATCATCGAGGAATACGTGGACAGCGGCAAGGTGAAGCTGAGCTACAAGCACTATCCTTTCCTGGCGCAATCGTCACTGTGGAAGGCCGAGGCCGCCGAGTGCGCTGCGGAACAAGGCAAATTCTGGGGGTATCACGATGCATTGTTTGCCGACAAGGTCACTGCGCAGGGTGATGAAACGACCATCAAGCAGGCGCTCTCGACGCTCGCGAGTGAGTTGCAGCTGGACGTGAACAAATTCAACGCGTGCATGAGCGCCGGCAAAGTCACTGCGCTGGTGCAGGCCGACGCCGGCGAAGGCGAGCAGATGGGCGTGCGTGGAACGCCGTCATTCCTGATCAACGGCGCCCCGCTCGTCGGCGCGCAGCCCTATGAGGCATTCAAACAGGCGATTGACGCTGCTCTGGCGGCCGGCAAGTGAGCGCGCTTTACGACAAATTTACATGCCGGCCACACGGATATGACAACTGCGCAGCACAATGCGCAAAGCAGGCATGGACACACTCCTGATCGTCGATGACGAGCGCAACATCGTGGAGTTGGTCGACCTGTATGCGCGACAGGCCGGCTTTGACACGCAGCGCGCCTACGATGGCGAAGCCGCGCTGCAAGCCATCGAGCGTGAAGCGCCGGCGCTCGTCGTCCTTGACCTGATGCTGCCGAAGGTAAGCGGCTGGGATGTGTGCAAGCGCGTGCGCGCAAAGAGCGATTTACCCATCATCATGCTCACCGCGCGCGACGACGACATCGACAAGATCGTTGGCCTGGAAATCGGCGCAGACGACTACCTCACCAAGCCCTTCAATCCGCGCGAGTTGATGGCGCGTGTGAAAGCTATTTTGCGCCGCACGAAACCGGATGCTACGCTGGCCACTGAGTCGGTGCGACTAGGCAAGTTGGTCATCGATCCTGCGCGGCACGAGGTGCATGTCGATGGCAAGCTCAGCAAATTGCGCGCGAAGGAATTCGATCTGCTGCTCACGCTGGCCTCGAATAAAGGCATCGTGCTGACGCGCGAGAAATTGCTGGAGACAGTGTGGGGATATGACTTTGCCGGCGAGACGCGCACGGTCGACGTGCACGTGGCGCAACTGCGCAAGCACATCGCCGGCAGCGGCGCCGAGATCGAAACAGTTTTCGGCATCGGTTACAAATTGGTATTGCGGGATGTCTGAAATGCGCGTCGCGCGCCTTGCGCCGCGCCAATGACGCCCTGTGCATCCCATTTTTAGCCATCCAACTACAAGCTCAAACCGAAAGAAAATGTCGTTGCGTCTTCGCCTCTTCCTCTCGCATGCGCTGGTCATCGTGATCGGGCTGGGCGTGTTGTTTGTGGCGCTGTTGCTCTTGCTGCGCCAGGTGGAGACGCGCCGGCTGCAACGCCAGCTCGGTCTCACGGCAGCAGCGGTGACGCGCTTTGGCCGCGTGCTGCCCATCAACGAGACGGGCCAGGCACGCCTCTTCGAGCGCTTGCGCCGCTTCAGCCAGGATCAGCGCGCGCGTGTGCTGCTGCTTGGCGCAGACGGAAAGATCACCTTCGACAGCGCGCCAGAAAAACAGGGCAACATGGAAGGCGAGCAGATCTCCCTGGATAAATCGCTCATCCTGCAACAGGCGCAGAACGACGCCACTGCGGATGATTCAAAAGTAGGCGAGTTTCGCGACCATGCCGGCCAGCGCTGGCTCTTCGCCGCCGTGCCAATACCTGCCGCTGGCAATCGCTCCGATCTGAACTGGCTCGCGCTCGCGCAGCCCGCGAACAGCGGCGTGCTGGCTACCATCGTCGACGAGATGGGCATGCCGTTGGCACAGGCGCTGTTGATCGCTCTACTCGTCTCTGCGGTCATGGCGGCATTGGTGGCGCGCTCCATCGCCAGCCCCATTCAACAGGTGGCTGCCGGCGCGCAAGCCTTTGCCAAAGGCAACTATGATCAACGCGTGCCAGCCAGCGGTCCCAGCGAAGTGCGGCAACTTGCTGCTGACTTCAACGACATGGCCGCACAGGTGCAAAGCGCGCATCAAACCGAGCGTGATTTTGTCGCCAACATCTCACATGAGTTAAAAACGCCGCTCACGTCGATTCAAGGCTTCGCGCAGGCGCTGCGCGATGGCGATGTGAGCGACGACGCCGGCGTGAAGCGCGCAGCGCAGATCATCTACGACGAAGCCGATCGCATGAAGCGCATGACGAACAACTTGCTCGATTCTGCGCGGCTTGAGAGCGGTGAATTGAGCCTGACGCGCAACGCAGTGCGTTTGAACGAGATCGCGCAGACCTGCCTGGACAAAATGCAGGCGCGCGCCGGGGCCGCCGGCGTTGCGCTCGAGGCCAATCTGGCAAACGACTTGCCGACGATCAACGCCGATGGTGATCGGCTGCTGCAAGTGGTGAGCAACCTCATCGACAACGCATTGAAGCACACCGCAGATCATGGCAGGGTAACAGTGGAGACGCGCCTGGCGCAGCGAAAACCAAGCGTGAAGGAGACGCTCAGTGGCGTGGAGATCAGCGTGAGCGACAACGGCGCCGGCATTCCGCCTGAAGACCTGCCACACATCTT
>JBDHWI010000131.1:0-10993 GCA_039810125.1 Thermoflexales bacterium
TGTATCATCAGCATGCCCATGCAACCACCGATTGCACCTCAAGCCGCGCCGCTTGCTGCCGGCGACGTGTCCAACAACCCGCCGCTCGACCTCCTGCGAAACAAGCTCGCCTTTGGCGGCGACTCGATGTTCTGGGGCATCGGCACTTACTTCATCCCGCTTACCACCGTCATCACCGCGCTGGCCGCGCAGCTGACCGAGGACAAATCGCTCATCGGCTTGATTAGCCTGGCATGGTATGTGGCATATTTGCTGCCGCAGCTATTCGCCGCTCGGGTGGTGCATGGCAAGCGCCGCACCAAGCTGTATTCGGTCGTTCCGGCGATCATTGGCCGGCAAACGCTGCTCGTCTTCGCGCTATGGCTGCTCATCACGCAGGCGCAGCAAGCCACGCTCACGGTGTGGATTCTCATCGCGCTGGTCACGGTGTTGATGATCTTCGACGCCTTCACCAGCCAGGCGTGGTTTGACATGTTTGGCCGCGCGCTCACGCCGCGCACGAAGGCGCGCGTGATCACGGTGAATCAGTTGCTTGCATCGGTCGGCGGCATCGGCGCCGGCATCATTGTCACGCAGGTGTTGTCATCGCCGGCGCTGCCTTTCCCAACCAACTATGCGTTGTTGTTTTTCTTCGCCTGGATCTTCATCATGCTCTCGTTCGGCGCGATGCTGTTCATCCGCGAGCGCGTGAGTGAGGTGGCGCCGGCGCACGAAGAGGCAAAGTCAAACTTTAACCAGAAGCTGCTTGAAGCTTGGCGCACCGATGCAGCTTTCCGGCGCATGTTGCTGGCGCGTCTGTTCACCGGTGTAGAGAACATGGCCGCCGCGTTCTACATCGTTTTCGCGCTGGAGCGCCTGGAATTGCCCACATCCTCCATCGGCATCTTCACCATCGCAGTCGTGATCGGCGGACTGGTCGGCATCATCTGCTTCGGCTGGCTGGCTGATCGCTACGGTGCGCGGCGGGTGGTGAACGCGGCCTGCACCTTGCAGTTCATTGCCCCGCTCATCACGCTCGGCATCGCGCTGATGCCGTTTCAATCGAAGGAGCTCGACCTGGTTGCAATTACCCTGGTGATGGCGATCAACGGCGCGGTGAATCGCTCGATGATGGTGGGTTTCTTCAGCTATGCGCAAGACAGCGCGCCGGAAGCGGATCGACCGATCTACGTCGGCGCGGTCAGCACCATCGCCGGCACGGCGTCGTTGTTGCCACTGCTGGGCGGCGTGATGATCAACGCTTTCACCAGCGCCGGCCTGAGCACTCTGGCCTACATCGTGCTGTTTGCCTTTGCTGCTGGCGTTGCATTCATTGGCGCATGGCTGAGCTACGGCCTGCCCAAGCCACGCAATGCCTGATGCAGCGCGACGCGCCCTGACTATTGGCAAGCTTCAGGGTAGAGGGTGCGTCGCGCATTATTCATTGGCGGCGCCGGTGATGGAAATCGTCGAGAAAAGTGTTGAATGAGGCAAAGGAGACGGGCTGCGTATCTGCCGGCGCATGCGGCACCGCCAGCATCTCATCTGGCAGCAGGTCAAGCGTGATCGACGGCCCATCGCCCGGGTAGCGCCGCATCTCCACTGTGACGCGCCGGCTGTCTGCGCTCCATTCGACTAAATCCGTGCTCCATAGCGAATCACCCATGTCGAGCAGCAATTCGCGCGGCTCAATCCGCAACAGCGCAGCGCTGTTGATCCAGTGTGACATGCGCATCTCATAACTGCCGATGGCAATGCAATAGCGCCCGTCGGGCGAGAGATGTCGCTGCACTTCACTCATTGGTGCTGTCAACTGATGCCGCAATGCTGCTTTCAGCCTTCTTACCACAACAAGCTCAAGCAAGTTACGCCGCCATCGCGCTTCTCGAACTCGCTCATATCTAGCAAGTGCGGCTGCAAGCCGGCGCTGCGCAAGATGCTTTCGGTGAGCGGGAAGCCAGCTGGCATCAAGGCATGCCGGCCCAGCACCAATACATTGGCCGCATAGGTTTCGTCCGGCGCGATGACGAATTGCTCAAAGCCTTGCATCTCGGGGCAGTCTGCGCACGCGCGCGTGACCAACACCTTGCCATCCCCGAGGTAACTGCAACTGCTCAGCAGATGCAGGCCGGCCGGCAGCGGCACGCCGATCACCTTGCGACGCAGCATGCCCTGTAATTGCGCCACAGCGTCGGTATTGGTGCGCGCGCCCAGACCAACGTATGCAGCATCTTCAGTGAGCATCACGTCGCCGCCATCCAGCATCGCCGGCGCGACGATGCGCTGGATGGGCAGGCCAGTGCTGCGCAGGGCATCCATCATCGCATCGGGCTCTCCACGCCGGCTCTCTGCGCCGGGCCGCGTCACGATCAACTGTCCATCAATGGCGAGCGCCACGTCCTGCACAAAGCATGCATCAGGGAAATCTTCATCTGGCGCGAGCTCGGTCACCTGCAAGCCCAGTTCACGCAGCGCGGTGACATAGGCGAAATGCTGCTGCCGCGCCAGCGCGAGATCGACTGGCTGCGGATTGGCCTGGCTCGTGAGTGCGTTGGCATAGGAGAACGCCGGCGGCTTGACAAAGGCATGGGTGTGATTCATAGGACTCTCTATATCACGCAAAATCGCGCGCACTCCTCTTGCAAGTCCGGGTTGTTAAGCGTCTTCACCTCGCTCCAACTCCGATGCGACAGTTGATGAGGCTGGTGCGGGAGTCGCCGGTGTTTCTGTTGCGGTGGATTCTGGCACGGATGATTCTGCGATGGGCACAGCAGATGCTGCTCCGACAGAAGGTGACGACGCAGCCGCCTCAACGGCCTCAACCGCCGGCGCTTCCGTCACTGCCTCAGATGCCTCATCCGGTGCTTCCGCCGGCGCAGCTTTCTTGTAGTCTGGCCCCAGAATAGCCTCTTCCACCGTCATCGGCTTGGCCGGCTTTTCCAGGAAGCTGGTGTCGATCGGCACGAGTTTTGACTTCTCGCCGGCTTGCGGCGCGGCTTCTTCCGTCGGCGCCGGCTCGTGACCGATCAGGCCCAGCTCAAATGGATCTTCCCCCCACACCTCGGCAAACATGAGCGAGACGATCTCACGCGCAAAGCCCATCAGGTCAGCGCCGGCGGCGCGGCCCTCGGGCGAGTTCAGCGCGTAAGTCAGCGCCGGCATGTCTGCAAAATAGACCTCATGGATGAGGTAGAACGGCGGCTCGCCGCGCGGTGCGCCGATTGCGCGGGTGACGGCGGTGCGCTTCTGGTTTGGCATTGCGGCGATCAACGGCACGTGCGTGTTGGAGAAGTACTCCTCGAAGGCGTCCACATCCGCCGGCTTGCGAAAGAAGATGATGAGTTTGACCATGAATGAGAATCAGGCTGTCCCAAGAATGGGCGTAGTGTAACCCGACTCGCAATGCCGCCGGCACGCTGCGCGCTGCATCAATGCGAATGGGGCTGATCGTTGCCCTCGTCCTTGCCTTTTTCCTCCTTGCCAGAGAGTGCGGCAGCCTCTGCGCTCATCACGGCCTCGGCATGCTTCACCGTCTTCTCCGCTGCCATGCGCACCGCCGGATCCATCACGTTCAGCCGGCTCACCTCGGTCAGTGGCGACATGCTCTGCGCCGGCGTGGGGTACTTCAACAGCGCGTGGGTGATGGCTACGCCTTTCACGCTGATGCCGTACTGTTTCGCTGCGCCAGTCAAGCGTCGCTGAACGCCGGCGGCAATCTGGTCTTCGCGGCCGGCGATATACAAGCTGACGCGCTGGCCAATCTCATTGACGATGGCGTACTCCGCCAGCGTCTTGATTGCGCCCTCAGGATCGTCTGATTTTGTATGGAAGGCGCGCACGTCATCTTCGGTGGCGATCAATTTCCACTCGATGCTGGCTCGAACATCCGTTGGCACATGATCGGCAGTCATGCAGTCCTTTGCGGTTACGGTGGAGCTGCGCAATCGCATGTCCACCTTGTCGAACACCTCGCCTTTCTTCAACTCCATGGATTTGTCGAAGGTGATGCGCTCGATGCGGCCTTTCACGCGCACCACGCCGGCGTGCCCATCCGGTATCGTCTCCGACTTGGTGTTGGGGGTGTTCATCGTGTTCAACACATTCAGCGCAAAGAACAGCGCGAAGCCGAGCATCAGCAACAGGATGGACAGCCGCATGGCAATGGTGGGATCGTCGATGTGCAGCAGCCCCGGCACAAGCAGCGCGCTGAGCAGTGTGCCAGTCACGGCAATTACCATTGCCAGGAGGTCGCCATTGAATTTTTGCGGGTGTTTTTCAAACCACGCCTTCAAACCGAAACCGATCATGGTCCCGATCACCGACAGCACCATTGCGATCATCATGACGCGCAATTGGCTTTCATCGTCGGGCTGCCGGATCGTGATATACATTGTCAGCAGCAAGATGCCGCCGATCATGATTGCCAATGAGACGAAGATAGGTTTGACTGGAAATTTCGGGATGTAAGCGGGCTGGGAAAAGACAGTGATGCCGAGGGCAATGAGGCCGAAGAAAAGTGTGGTGAAGATCAGGAATGTCAATATTCCCTGTGGCTGATAGGCCAGTGCAATGCTGAGCCCCAATCCCAACACGATCATGAGCAAATAGCCGCCGAGCAGTGTCAGCAAGCTCAGGCCATATCGGCGTGGATCGAATGCTCGTTTAGGCTTTTTCGTGTTCGATGTGGATGTATTGTTCTGTGTAGTCATTCGTCTCCCCATTGACGAACAGCGCCGGCGGGTCATTTGAGCGCCGGCGCGTGAATCTATACACACCCTAAGTGTATTTCAAGCGCGCCGTTTTGCCAGAATTCTCGGCGCGACCAGACGGCTGCGCCTCGAAGCGGCGTTAAGGCCAGTTTCAGATCGCATCCAGACAGATCTTTTGCGAGTAAAATTCACGCCGGTGAAAGAGCGAAAAAAGCCCATTTCCGTTGACAGCCGCTTGGTGACGCGGTAAACTATTGCACTTACAACTTCAAGCGAGTTGACAGATGGAAGTGGGTCGAAAGCCCACTTTCTCTTTTCTAGCGCATGAGGTAAATCGGTCATGAAAAGCGAATTTGCACTGGCACTCAACCAAATCGGCTCCGAGCGCAGCCTGCCGAAGGAGATCATCGCCAAGGTGATCGAAGGCGCGCTCGTACAGTCCTTCCGCAAATACGCCAACATCATGAACAGCCAGAATGTGGCTGCCACGGTGGATTTGGATAGCGGCGACATGCGCGTTTTCGTCGAAAAGGAAGTGGTCGACGATCTGATGGACGACCGCACTGAGGTGACGCTAGAGGAGGCGTTGAAACAGAAGCCGGATGCGATCATGGGCGATTGCATCATGGTGGATGTCACGCCGAAGGATTTCGGTCGCATCGCCGCGCAGAATGCCAAACAACTGATCGTGCAGAAGTTGCGCGAGGCCGAGCGCGATTTTCAATACAACACCTTCGTCGAGCGCGAGGGCGAGATCGTCATTGGCGCGGTGCAGAGCGTGACTGCCGCCGGCGTCGTGCTGAATCTGGGCCGCATCGAAGCCACTCTGCCGCGCAAGGAGCAAATCCCCGGCGAGAAATATGACGGGCAGCAGAAGGTGCGCGCCTATGTTGCGGAGGTGAAGCGCAGCGGGCGCGGTCCGCAGATCACCCTTTCGCGCACCAACAAGAATTTCCTGCGTCGGCTGCTCGAGATCGAGGTGCCGGAGATTGCCAACGGCCTGGTTGAAATCAAATCGATCACCCGTGAGCCAGGCTCGCGCTCAAAGGTGGCGGTGGCCGCCTTGCAGCCGAATGTCGATCCGGTCGGCGCATGCGTCGGCCAGCGCGGTGCGCGCATCCAGAACATCATCAACGAGTTGCACAACGAGAAGATCGATATCATCGAGTGGAGCGCCGACCCGACGGCCTACATCACGAAGGCGCTGGGGCCGGCCAAGGTGATGGCTGTGCATCCCAACGAGCAGAAGGGCGCGCTCGTCGTGGTGCCAAACGACCAGCTTTCACTGGCGATTGGCCGCGAGGGGCAGAATGCGCGCCTGGCTGCGCGGCTGACTGGCTGGCGCATCGACATCAAGAGCGTGAGTGAATCCCTCGGCGAGGCGCTCAATCAGATCGATGAGAACGCGGATTTGCGCGCATGGGTGGGTGAGGAAGTGATGCAGGGCGTGCCGATGCTCAAGGAGTTGATGGTGCGCCAGCGCGCGCTGCCGACCGCGCTCTCGGCTGAGGAATTTGTGGCAGTAAAGCGCGCCATCGACAGCGTATTCGGCTACCAGGTGGCGCGCCAGCAAAATGCCGACCTTCCACTGACGCCGAGCCGTGACAACAATGAGGAGCGCCGGCAGGCGCGCCAGGCTGCCATCGCAGCCATTCCGAAGGCGGCGTATGCCATGCCGCTGGAAGAGTTGAATCTCTCGCCGCGCGTGGCGCAGCACATCGTTGGCGCCGGCATCGTCTCGGTCGGCCAGTTGCTGGAATACAGCGTGCGCGGCGACGAAGGCTTTCTGTCCATCGAGGGCATTGGCCCGAAGGCGCTGAGTGAGATCAAGCAATCGCTTGACAAGGCGGTGGGTCAGTGGAAGGTGGAGACGTCTGCGCCGGCCGCGCCAGAGGGCGCAGCGCCCGCCCAGGCTGAGGCGATTGCGCCGGAGGCTGAACCAGCGCCGGCGAAAACCGAGGAGACCACCGAGGAAGCCCAGCAGTACTTCATCGAAGCAATGAGCGAGAAGAAGGACGGCGAAGACGAGGGCGACGAAGACGCGACCAAGACCGCCGGCGCAAAGAAAAACCTGAAGGACATCAAGGCCGGCAAGAAGGACCGCGTGCTGGTCTATGACGAAGAGTTGGGTCGCATGGTGGCGCAGAAGAAGCACAAGCCCGGTCGCTTTGACGAGTTTGACGATGAAGACTGATGCCGGCCAGCCTGCTGCAAAGCAGGGTAAGCCGAAGCGCGCCCGCGCCAGGCATGTGCCAATGCGCACCTGCATCGGCACGCGCACGCAGCATGCCAAGCGAGACATGATTCGTCTGATCAGGACCGAAGACGGTCACATTGTGATTGACTTGACAGGCAAGCGAGCTGGCAGCCGCGGCGTGTATCTTTCAAAGAGCCGCATGGCTGCCGAGCAGGCTATTCGGCAGAGACGATTCGAGGCTGAGTTTGAGCAGCCATTGTTGAAAGAGGATGAAGAGGCCATCCTGGCGTACTTCAGCCAGTTCAATTGAGCATTGCAAATGAACTGAACAGGTTGAAGACAGCGCCGAAAACATTCCTGACATTGACACAAGCAACGCAGGCCTCAACAGCCTGCGTTGTTGTTGCCTGGGATGCGCAGAAGGCGCAGTGACATGCAGCAAGGCAGTGTGGAGTAGAGGCTTGAGCCTGCCGTTCGGCGACAATCGCATCGAACGCCGGCTGAAGCCTCCGCTCCAAGCCAGTGCTGCGCAGCCCGGGCCATTGCACGAGGTGCAGTATGGCAGTAAATACATCGAGAGCGCCGGCGCGGCCGGCAGGCAACACGCAGGGCCAAAGTCGCCATCAAGGCGGCGGCCAGCGCCCAGGTGGTCCGCCACCGCGTAATACCGGCCCATCCCGACCAGCAGAGCCAAAGACCATCGAGTTGCCCGAGTCCATCTCGTTGCGTGATCTGGCAACCAGGATCAACATCAGCCCGATCAACATCATCCGCGAGTTGATGCAGAACGGTGTGATGGCGACGATCAACCAGCAGCTTGACTTCGACACGGCGGCCATCGTTGCCGGCGCGTTTGGCTGGGAGGCCAAACCCATTCCGATCGTGGTCGAATCGCAGATCCCTGAGGAGGCGCTGGTGACGCCGGACGGCAAGCCGGCCCCAGGCGGCAAGGTGACCACCTTGCGTCAGCGCCTTTTTGCGAAGGAGCAGGCTGAGAATGCTGAAGCCCTGGCCATGCGCCCGCCGGTCGTTACGATCATGGGCCATGTCGACCACGGCAAGACGTCCCTGCTTGACGCCATTCGCAAGACAGAAGTGGCATCTGGTGAGGCCGGCGGCATCACCCAGCATATCGGCGCTTACATGGTCGATCATCAGGGCAAGAAGGTCACCTTCATCGACACGCCGGGTCACGAGGCGTTCACCGCAATGCGCGCGCGCGGCGCGCAGGTGACCGACGTGGCAGTGCTGGTGGTGGCTGCCGACGACGGCGTGATGCCGCAGACGAAAGAGGCGCTCGCGCATGCGAAGGCGGCGCAGGTGCCGATCGTGGTTGCAGTGAACAAGATCGATAAGCCCAACGCCAACCCCGACCTGGTGAAGAAGGAGTTGGCTGAACTCGGTCTGACGCCAGACGACTGGGGCGGTGACACACTGTTTGTGCCGGTGTCGGCCAAGCAACGCAAGGGCATCGACGATCTGATTGAAGGCATTCTGCTTGTTGCGGAGTCGCTCGATACGATCAAGGCCAATGCAAATCGCAAGGCGGTTGGCACGGTGATTGAGAGTAACTTGAGCAAGCGCGAGGGTGCGACGGCGACGGTGCTGGTGCAGAACGGCACGCTGAACGTGGGCGATGCGTTTGTCGCCGGCACGGTGAGCGGGCGCGTGCGCGCGATGATCGATTTTCGCGGTCAGCGGATCAAGAAGGCGTCGCCGTCAGTGCCAGTCAGCATCACCGGCATGAGCGATGTGCCGGCGGCCGGCGACGTGTTTGAGGTGGTCGAGGACGATCGCACTGCAAAGGCGCTTGCCGCGCAGAATCTCGCCAACCGCCAGCGCATCGAAGGCAGAGGCCGCGCAACCAGCCTGGAGCAATACTTTGCGATGGCGAAAGCCAGCCAGGCCACCAAGCTGCTATTGGTGGTGAAGGCCAGCAACCAGGGATCGCTGCCGCCGTTGGTTGAGCAGCTGAACAAGTTGAACGCATCCATCAACACCGAGAAGGGCGACAACGTGCGCCTGGATGTGATCATGCAGGGCACAGGCGCCATCACCGAAAGTGATGTGGAACTGGCCCTGGCGTCTGGCGCCGTGATTCTGGGTTACGAGGTAAGCATGGACACGGCTGCGCGGCGCAAGGCCGAAAGCGCTGGCGTCGATGTGCGTCTGTATGACGTGATCTACAAGCTGCTTGAGGATGTGGAGCTGGCGATGAAGGGCCTGCTTGCGCCGAAGATCGTTGAGAAGGTGGTCGGCACCGCGGAAGTGCGTCAGACCTTCAAGATTCCGAAAGTGGGCTTGATCGCCGGCGTGCGCGTGACAAGCGGTGTGGCGCAGCGCAATGTGAAGGCGCGTGTGATGCGTGCCGGCGCGCCGGTCTTCACCGGCAATGTCGGCTCGCTCAAGCGTCTGACCGAGGACGCAAAGGAAGTGCGCCAGGGCTTCGAGTGCGGCGTTGGCATCGACGGCTTCAGTGACTTCAAGGCCGGCGACATCATCGAGTTCTTGACGGAAGAAGAGCAGGCGCGATAGCATGTAGAGAAGCCAGGTCTCTTTAGAGCACCTGGCTTCTGCATTGAGATGAGCAAGCGATACGAGCAACGCATCACCGATTTGATCCGCCGGCATGTGGTGCAACTGGTCGGCAACGAGTTGAATGACCCGCGCGTGGAGGGTGTGACGATCACCGATGTGGAAGTCTCGCCCGATACGAAGTTTGCAAAGGTGTTCTATAGCCTGATCGGCGACGACGCGAAGAAAGAGGAAGTTGCAGAGGGGCTGCGGAGCGCGCAGGGCTGGGTGACGCATGAGCTGGGCCGGCGGCTGCGCACGCGCAACACGCCGCATGTCACATTTGAGTTTGACCCATCGTTGGAATACGGCGACCACATGAGCCGGCTGCTGGATGACTTGAAGCGGCAGCAGGATGCTGACGCATAAACGCCTTGAGCGGAGCGTGACTTGGCATCACGACTGTCGCACTCTGCCCAGGTTGCTTTGGTTTGTTTGCTTGAAGAAATGTCGAAGATGATGACCGACCCGCAGGTATGGAGCGCGGCAGAAGGCTATCTGCGGCGCGCATCCCGCATTCTGGCGATCACGCACGTGTCGCCGGATGGGGATGCACTGGGCAGCCTGCTCGGCCTTGCCCATGCCATGCGCGGGCTGGGCAAACAGGTGACGCCGGCCTGCCAGGACGCGCCGCACCCGCGCTTCAGCTATCTCAACGGTATCTTCGATGTGAAGCAGGCCGGCGAAGGTGAATATGACCTGATCGTCTCACTCGACGCCAGCGATATGCAGCGGCTGGGTAGCGTCTTCGTGCCGGCGCAATATGCCCATACGCCCATCATCGTCTTCGATCACCACATCACCAACACCCACTTCGGCGCGGTGAATGTGGTTGAGCCAGGCATGTCGTCCACCGCTGAGGTGATTCTTGTGCTGCTCAAGCGCATGGATATCACGATCACGCCAGATATTGCGAATGCCCTGCTCACCGGCGTCATCACCGACACGCTGGCCTTTCGCACCAGCAACACCACGCCCGACACGCTGGCTGCCGCGATGGAGCTGATGCGCAGTGGCGGCAATCTGCAGGAAGTGACGCGCCAGGCGCTGGTGTTGCGCTCGTTCGAGCAGATCAAGTTACTCGGCGCCGGCATCGTGAATGCCAAGCTCGACGGGCGGGTGGTGTATGCCACGCTGCCGCGCAAGTTGCGCAAGGAGTTGGGCGTAAAGGAAGACCGCGGCGATGCCGGCCTGGTCGGCACGCTCATCACGGTCAATGACGTGGATGTGGCTGCGGTGTTTGTTGAGTTGTCGAGCGGCGACGTTGATGTGAGCCTGCGCGCACAGCCAGGCTTCGACGTGTCGCAAGTGGCGCTGGAGTTGGGCGGCGGCGGCCATCCGGCGGCGGCCGGCTGCACTTTGCCTGGCCCCATGCGCGACGCGGTGAATCGCGTCATTCCGCGTTTGAAGCAAGTCGTTCGCGAGGCATGATGCCTGTCCTGCTTGCCCAGATCGCGCCGCAACGCAGCACGCAATATAGCGCGCTGGCCAGTGCGCTTGCGCCGGCGGAATTGCGGCTCAGCCCCATCGGCGC
>JBDHWI010000132.1:0-10971 GCA_039810125.1 Thermoflexales bacterium
CGATCTTCCGCATCCAGCACCGCCCGCACCACCACCGGCACAATGAGTGGCACGAAGCGCTGGCCGGCGGTAAGCAGCGCCTTTACGCTGCGCTCCCTCGCCTCCAATTCATAGCCACGCGCCTGCTGCGCATCCATCGTCAGGCGAAAATCACGCATCAGTGTCGGCACGAAGCGCATCGTCAGGTCGAGGACGAAGGCAAATTTGTCAGGAAAACCAAGCCGGCGAAAGGTGATGCCCAGTTGCGCCGGATCGAAGGTGAGGATCAGCGCGAGTGAGGCCGATGCCATCGCCACTGCGCGCAACGCCTGTTGGGCGGCCTCCAGCGGCGAGCGCAGCAACAGGTTGAACGCGGTGATGATGGCGATGAAGAACACCACGCTGACCCATAGTGAGCGCATCTTCTGCCAGTCGACACGCGCCGCAATGAGCAGCAGGAGGCCGGCGAGCGCGACCACCGCCAGCGCGCGCAGGTCACTCACCAGCAGCACCGCCGTAGTGAAGCACGCGTACAGAATCACTCGCGCTCTGGGATCAAACGATTGCGCGCTCATCAATGATGCAACCTTGCCCTCGCCAGCGCACCTTCATTGTTCAACACAGATTCCGGCGCGCCATCCGCCACGATTTCGCCCTCTGCCAGCAACACCACGCGGTTCGCTGCGCGCTGCGCCAGCCGCAGATCGTGCGTTACCAGGATGATGGCCTTAGGCGCGTGTGGTGAGCTGAGCAGACGCTGCATCATTTCCGCCGCCGTTTCGTCGTCAAGACCAGCGGTCGGCTCGTCCAGAATCAGCGCCTGCGGCTGCATTGCCAGCACGGCGGCAAGCGCAACGCGCTTTTGTTGGCCGTGGCTCAGGCCAAAGGGCGAGCGGTCGAGCGGAATGTCGTCAAGGCCGACGACGCGCATGGCCGCCTCGATCGCCGGCGTGATCTGCGGCTCGCGCATGCCAATGTTGCGCGGACCAAAGTGCAACTCATCATCCAGCGTATTTGCAAAAAGCATCGCAGCAGGCTGCTGAAATACATAGCCGACTTTGCGCACAATCTGCGCGACGGTCATGCCGGCCGCGTCTGCGCCATCGACGATCACCCTGCCGGCGCTGGGGCGCAGCAGACCGATGGCGAGCCGGCACAGCGTGCTTTTGCCAGCGCCGTTCGCGCCCATCAGCGCCAGCACATCACCCTCACGCACCTCCAGCGACACATCCCTCACCTGTGGCTCTGCCGTGTGTGGGTAAGTGAAGCGCGCCACATCGAATGCCAGCAATGCATTGCCCGGTTGCGCTCCACGCTCTGCGCCTCGTGTTTTAGGCATTGGCTGGCGCGCTGGTTGTCGTTGCCAAAAAGCATCTGCATCGCCGGCGAACACCACCTCGCCAGCCGCAAGCTCGACGCACTGCTCCGGCCGCGCGCGCAACGCATCTGGCACGCGATGCTCGACCATCACCACCGTCACGCCGGCATCGGCCAGCCGGCGAAACGCGCGCAGCGCTTCTTGTGCCGATGGTGGGTCGAGCGATGCCAGCGGCTCATCCAACAGCAGCACCTTCGGCTGCATGGCCAGCACAGCCGCAATGACAACTTTTTGCTGCTCGCCGCCGCTGAGCGCGTTTGTATCGCGTTGCAGCAGGTGCGCAATGCGCATCGCTCTTGCAGCATCGTCCACGCGGTCTAGAATCTCCTCGCGCGGCAGACCGAGGTTTTCCAGTCCAAACGCAATTTCGTTGAACACCTTCGTCGCGACGATCTGCTTGTCTGGATCCTGCAGCACAGTGCCGATGCGCTGTGCCAGGCGCGCCAGAGACATGCCGATCGTCGATTCGCCAAAGCATCGAATCTCGCCGGCAAGTGTTCCATTTTTATAGGCGTGCGGGATGAGGCCGTTGATGCAGCGGACAAGCGTGCTTTTGCCGCTGCCGCTTTTGCCGGCGATCAGGGTGATCTCGCCGGCACGGCAGGTCAGCGACACATCGCGCAGCGCCGGCGCGCTGCGGTTGGCGTAGGTGTAGCTTAGACTGCTGATCTCGATGGACATCGTGCTGCAACACCCAACGCCGCTGGCCGTTGGCGTGTGCGATCAGGATTGTACGGGTCGTCGCACCGTGAATCGAAATTTGTTGTTTTGTGATGATTGTGTGATGAAAGGAGTGAATGAGATGACAAGTGCTTCAAACCCCTGGGCGGTAAATACGCGCACGCTGGTGCTGGCGGCGATCTTTGGCGCGATGGTGGTCGCGCTGCAATTGGTGGGGCTTGGCACCATCCCGGTGCCAAATCTGAGTGGCGGCATGACCACACTGTTCATCCCCGTCATCATCGGCGCAGTGGTGGGCGGACCGGTCGTGGGCATGTTCGCCGGCCTGGTGATGGGTGTGATCTACCTCATCCTCTTTCCCAGCTTCGGCCCGCTTACGCATCTGCCTGGCCGGCTGATCTTCCCGCTGGTGGCGTGGCTGGTCTACCGCGCGCTGCAAGGGCAAAACCGCGTCGTGGCCGCAGCGCTCGCAGGCGTCGCCGGCGCCATCACCAACACCGTGCTGACGATTGGGCTGGCGGTGTTGCAGGGACATGCCGGCCCTGAATTTTTCATCGCCGTTGCGCCACAGGCGCTGGTTGAGGCGATTGCCGCCGCCATCGTTGTGCCGCTCGTCGTCGTGGCCGTCGATCGCGCATTGCAGGCAAGAGCAGGGTAGTGTCGGGCATTTCATCGTTAGAATACGCCCCGACACATCATGATTCGAGATCACCTCAACGCGCTCGTCGCACAAGCCATCCGCGAGGCGCAGACCGCCGGCGAACTACCGACCTTTGACCTACCCACCGTCTCTGTCGAACGCCCGCGCCAGCCAGAGATGGGCGATTACGCTTCGACGGTGGCGATGCAATTGGCACGCCCCGCAAAGTTGCCGCCGGCGAAAATCGCGCAGATCATCGCAGCGCGCATCCCCGCGCACGCGCAATTCACCGTTGAGGTATCCGGCAACTTTGTCAACTTTCGCCTGACGCCGGCATTTCTGGCGCATGAAGTCGAAGCTGTGCTGGCACGCGGCGAGGCATGGGGCAATATCGATCTGGGCAAGGGCGGCAAGGCGCAGGTGGAGCACGGCAGCGCCAACCCCACCGGCTATGCCACCGTCGGCACTGGCCGCAACGTGGTGGTGGGCGACACGCTGGCGAACACGCTGGCAGCCGCCGGCTACGCCGTGCAGCGCGAGTGGTATGTCAACGATGCCGGCTCGCAGGTGCGCGTGTTCGGCGGCAGCGTGTTTGCGCGCTATGCGCAGGCGCTCGGCGTGGATGAGCCGCTGCCTGAGCGCGGCTATCAGGGTGAGGACGTGCAGGAAGTGGCCCAACTGATCGCCGAGCGCGAGGGCGACAAGTTCTTGCACCTGCCACGCGAAGAGGCCGTGCGCGCGCTGGGGCGCATGGGCATCGACCTGGTAATGGAGAACATCCGCCACACGCTGGCGCGGCTGAACATCCGCTACGACAACTTCTTCAGCGAAAAGAGCCTGTGGACGAGTGGGCTGGCCGGCGAGATGATCGAGACGCTTAGCCAAAAGGGCTTGATCGTCGAGCACGACGGCGCGATGTGGTTCAGCGAAGATGGCTCGCCCATTCGCGCCGGCCAGGGCAAGCGCCGCACAGCCGAGGAATACGCCGCCAGCGAAAACGAAGAGGTCGAAGAGGAAGAGGACAAGAGCAAACCGAAGCCGCTGCAGGCAGTCGTCATTCGCTCGCCGAAAGTCATCGCCAATGAAGACGAGCGGCCAACCTACTTCGCCAGCGACATCCCATATGCCTGGGACAAGGTGCATGTGCGCGGCTTCCACCCGGCGGTGTATGTGTGGGGCGAGGACCATCAGGCCGATGTGCCGCGCGTGCTGGCGGCGGCGCGCGCGCTGGGGCTGCCAGATGGCGCAGTGCGCATCATCATCTATCGCTTCATTACGTTTTTGAGTGCCGGCAAGGAAGTGCGCATGGGCAAGCGCAAGGGCAATGCGCTGTTGATCGATGACATCATCAACGAGACCGGCGCAGACGCCTTTCGCTACATCATGCTCTCGCGCAGCGTGGACACAAAATTTGCTTTCGATCTTGACCTGTTGCGCGAGCAGAACGACAAGAATCCGGTCTACTACGTGCAATACGGCCACGCCCGCATCTGCTCCATCGAAAGAAAAGCGGAAGAGGAGAGCTGGCTTGATAGAGAAGCCAATCCGCAATCCACAACTTCGAATCTGCATTACGAGCACCCTTCCGAGTTGATGCTGATCCGCAAGATTCTGGAGTTGCCGGAAGTGGTGGAACTGGTGGCGAAGACGCTGCAGCCGCATCACTACACGACCTATGCGCGCGACGTGACGCAGGCATTCAGCAAGTTTTACGAAGACTGCCGCATCAAGGGTAGCGCGCCGGCGGTCATCCACGCGCGGCTGCAACTGGCGCGCGCCGCACAGATCGCCCTCGCCAAGACCCTGCGGCTGATGGGCATGACTGCGCCAGAGAGAATGTAAATCACTGGGTCATTGCGTGATTGAGCCGTTGAGCCATTGCAGAAGTGATCATCTCAATCATCCGCTGACCCAATCACGCAATCACACTATCTAAAAATGGGAATCAAGCCTGACCACTGGATTCGCCGGATGGCGAAAGAACATCGCATGATCGAGCCTTTTGTCGAAAGCTCGATGCGGCAGGGCGTGGTGAGCTACGGCGTGTCGTCGTACGGTTACGACATTCGCGTGAGCAATGAGTTCAAGGTGTTCACCAACGTCAACAGCGCGGTGGTCGACCCGAAGAATTTCGTGCCGGCGTCGTTCGTCGATCTGACGGCCGACGTGTGCATCATCCCGCCGAACTCGTTCGCGCTCAGTCGCACAGTGGAATACTTCCGCATCCCGCGTGAGGTGCTGGTGGTGTGCGTTGGCAAATCAACTTACGCAAGGTGCGGCCTGATCGTGAACGTAACGCCGTTGGAGCCGGAGTGGGAAGGCTACCTCACGCTCGAAATCAGCAACACCACGCCGCTGCCGGCGAAGGTCTACGCCAACGAAGGCATCGCGCAGTTGCTCTTCCTCGGCGGTGACGGCATCTGCGAGCAGAGCTACAAGGACAAGAAGGGCAAGTATCAGGGGCAGGTCGGCGTGACGCTGCCGCGCATCGAATCATCCGACAATGGCCGCGCGAGGAAGCGCAGGCCGGCGAAGCGCGCATGAAAGCATGAGGCTTTTTTGCGGAAATCGGTTTTTTGCTTCACGCAGATGGGGTAAGGACGCGAATATCCGGCCAGCTATACACCACGTTGACCACTTTGTAGCCATACTCGTCCAATTCGCGCTGACCGATCACCACCCCGCCGATGGCTTCGTAGAACTTGCGCGCCGGCGCATTCGCTGGCAGCGTTGCAATATGCAACGCGATGAAACCCCGCTCACGCAGCCACTGCGCCACCGATTGCACCAGTCGCCGACCCACGCCACGCCTTTGCCACTCTGGCCGCACATATAACACACAGACTTCACCGGTGCGATCGAATCCCTCTGCTGGCGTTCCCATCGCCAGCCCAATCACCTCGCCAGCCTCATCACAAGCAACAAAAACGCAATCGAGTGGATTTTCGGCGTCAGCGATCTCACGCAGTGTGCGAAGCCATGCATTCGCTGAGACGTCATACGTCCATTCTTCCTTGCGCCGGCGCATGGCTTCCCCAGGCAACTGACCCATATGCGCAAGCAGAAACGTATCGACGATGACATGCGCCATCGCATCGGCATCTTCATCTTGTGCAGGTCGAACGTACATGGCTGGGTGGATTACTTTTTCAGGCCAGATGCGCCATCAACGATCAACGCATCCAGCGAAATCTCCTCGAACGAATGCACCAGTTTGTCGGCTTCTTTCAGCGGCAAATGCATGGTGATGGTGTTGGCGACAGCGACGACGTAGATGCCGGCGGTTTTGGCTGCGCGCAAGCCATTCAATGAATCTTCGAAGGCAACCGCCTCGCGAGCAGACACGCCAAGCGCGCGCAGGGTTTCCAGATACAGATCAGGAAATGGTTTGCTGCGACCTGCCGGCACATCATCGCGGCATCTGATCGCATCGAAGCGCCGCAGCAGATCGTATTGATCCAGATAGCCATCGACCCAGGCATGCGGCGATGAGGATGCAACAGCCAATTTGAGGCCGCGCGCCTGCGCGTCGTTGAGCAGCGGCAGCACGCCGGCGCGCAACCCCGCCTTCAGGATCACCTCGTGGCACAGCGCGCGTATTTGCGCTTTGATGGTCGCGCGGTCGAGCGGCCGGCCCAGCTTCTGCTCAAGGTCCTCATAGGGATCGAACGCATACCATGTGCCAACGCCTGTCAACCAGTCCGCCAACGCCAACTCCGTGCCAAGTTCACGATACACCTGCTGCCAGGCGTGAAACTCCGGCGTCTCGGTGTCCAGCAGCGTGCCATCAAAATCAAAAATCAACGCCTTGATCATTTTCTAGATGGTGCGCTCGGCGCGCAAGGTGCGCAGGGCTTCAAGGTCAAGGTCAGCCAGCAGCAACTCCGCTTGCGAATCCGATGCAGTCAGCGCCAGCACGCCATCTTTCTGCGCGGTGATCGGCCAGGGCGCGCAGATGTAGCTCGGCCCGCGCAGCTTCATGTTCATGAAGTCGCCCACCATGCACGCACGCACGCCAAAGCATGTCACCTCCTGCGTGCGCATCAGCAACCCACGCGCCATCGCGTAGGGGTTGGCGAGCGGGTCATCGTCGGCGGCGGATTCGACCAGCACTTCTGCGCCGGCGTTGTAGGCCATGCGCGCCGGCTCCCAGAAGCCGGCATCCGCGCTTGTGAGCAACGCCATCACTGCAGCGCAGTCTGCGCCGAGCTGGTCGATGGGAAAGATGTTGAGCGTGCTGCCGGCCTTCAGCCACTCCAGCTCGTGAAACGATGCCTGCAGTTTGTCCTGCGTGCCGGCGACACCCTGCGGCGCATACAGGGTGTTGCGCGCGCGGAATGCGCCGGCGTCGTCGATCACCAGTGTGCCACTCACGATGTAGCAGCGGTATTGCCGCGCCAACGTGCTGAACGCCGCGTGCATAATCCTGCCGGCGGCCGGCGCGATCCATGCCATCACGTCCTGGTTTTTGTGCCCCGGCAGCAGCATGGCGCTGCGCTCGCGGTTGCGCACCGCTGGCAACAACCCCAGCAACATGCTGCCGGTGTGCTCAGGGAAGACAATCAGATGCGCGCCCGAAGTTGCCGCGCGCCGCACGCTGCCGGCGACCAATTGCACAAACGCCGGCGCTTGCAGCAACGCCATCTGCAACTGCACTGCTGCCACGCGCAGGCTGCCCGGCAACAGCGGCTCCTTCATCTCGTTCACAGCGGTGCTCGATCTCGCGGTTGCCTTCAACGCGCGGCGAACCAGGCCGGCCCGGCTGTGCCAATCCAGCAGCAATCGCGTAATCGTCGATGGCGCGCTCACGTGGGCAATCTTACGCGAAGTGCAAAAACCTGACAGATTCATGCACGATGGCGCCCCCCAACCCTTCCCAGGGGGAGAGGTCGCGCCGCTCTGTAATGCGCTGGTGCGCAAAGAAGGCGTGTTGCTTCTGCTGGGCAGCGTGTTTGGCTATGCCGGCAACCACTTCCACCTCGGTGCTTATCCTTCCGGGGTCGGCTCTTCAGTTGGCTCTTCAGTCGGCGCTTCGGTTGGCTGCAACTCTGGCGTGGGCGTCGGTTGCTCCTGCGCGGGGTCGAGCGTGGACACAGCTGTCGGCACAGCGGTGGCAGCCGGCGCCGGGGTGGTGGCGGTGTTGTTCGCTGGCGCGCTGCTCACCACCAGCGTCTTCTGATAGCACGGGTTGAAGTCGCGGCCGGCGATGATGCGGTAGCGCGTGCCGGTTGTCGTTGGCTGCTTGATCACATTCTCCGGCTTCACATACAGGTCGCGCAAGATGCGCGGCAACGCGCTGCCCTTGTCAGTGGTCGTGTAGTCGATCACCTGCGTCTTCGCCTCGACTTTGCCGGCTTCCTCCACCTTCACCACGGTAAAGCCCAGATCACGCAGCCGGCTGGTTGCCACGATGCTCATCTCGGGGTTGCCGGTGGCGTTCACAAATTCGACCGGCACGGCATTGCCGGCCTGCTGATTGGTTGGCACGCTCAACGCCTGCTGCACATACCACGTGATGTTGTCGCGGTTGGGGATCAACACCGAGCCAACTTCGGGCAGCGTCGCGCCGGTCAGGCCAACGCCCTCGAAGAAACGGCTGCGGATGAGGGTGTCATCAAAGCGCTCGGCCAGCTTCGACAGCGCCAGAATCTGATCCGGCGTCATGTCGGTTTGCACGCTGCGGCCCACCTGATTCATCAAGCGCGGCAACTTGGTCAATGTGCCAAGCCAGTCGCTCTTGGCCTTGTTGAACAAACCGCGCACAACCTGCTGGGTGCGGTGCCCGCGATCGATATCTCCACCTGGCACGCCATAGCGCGCGCGCGCAAAGGCCAGTGTCTGCAAGCCGTTCAAGGTGTATACACCAGGCCCCGGGATCCAGATGGTCTGCGTCGGCACCGCCTGGCCAGGCTGCCAGACCTCGCCGGTGAACGTGTCGGTGTAGGGCACCGTCACCGTCAACGGCGTGGCCGCATCCGCAAAGTAATATGGATCTTTTGGAAAGACTTGATACAGCGGGCACGGCGCAATGATGTCGATGCCGCCCAGCGTGTTCACGGTGTTGACCAGCGCCGAGAAATTCACCGCTGCGTAGTTGTCGATGTTCAAGCCGAAGTTGTATTTCATCATCTGCTTGAACGGCTCAAATCCGCCATAGGCAAACGCGGTGTTGATCTTGCCGTATCGCTGCTTGCTCGGGATCCATACCAGTGTATCGCGTGGAATGGACAGCAGTGTGATCGCCGGCACGTCGGGCTGAATGCTGGCGATGATGATCACGTCACTGTTCTTGCTGCCGCCCTGTGGCCGCGTATCAACTCCCAGCAGCGCCATGTTGATCGTGCCGGCCGGCAGGCGAACCGGCCCAACCGCTGGTGGCGCAACATCCAGCGAGATGGCCACGCTGGGCGCAATGGCTGGCGTTGCGGTTGCGGTGATCGTGCCAGTCACTGGCTGCGCGGTCGCTGCCGCCGGCGTGGCGGTGGCTTCCTGCGCGACGACCACCCACGGTTGCGCACCCGCGCCAGGGCTGGCGGCCTGAGCCGCTGGTGACGGCACAAAAGCAGAGGCGATGGCAATGAGGCTGAAAAGACCAATAATGTTGCGAATGGCCGTCCCACGCGGCGATGATTGCTTCACGTTCATAGAAAAGGTTGCAAACAAGCGCGCCATTCCAGCAAGCGCGCATCAATGACTTTCTGTTGTGCTTCAGCGTAGGCCACAATGCCTTTCAAGCCGGCGCGCGCGTCGCCGCGCTGCTTTGCCACAAATGCAAGGGCGCGCGTTGCAGCTTCGTGCGCGTCATTCACCGCGCCCCATGCGTCTTGTGCAACAATGCAACGCGGCAGCAGGGCGCGCGCTTCGTCCAGCGGCAGCACCTCGCACACATAGCGCAGTTGTTTGACAGCGATGCGCAGCGCATGAAGCTGCTCTGCCGGCGGCAACTCTGGCAGAGTGTCGAAGGCGCGCACGTCGCGCAGATGCGCGTGCCAGACTGCATGCGCAACATGCCGCACATGCGATGGTGCGCCCACTTCCATTTGCCGGCTGAAACGCGCCTCTTGCTCCATCGCCAGCCAGCCGGCTAGCGTGTCGCGCCACTCTTCGTGGTCGTCACTTGCGACATGCGCGGCCAGTTTTTCGATGGCGCGCTCGCGCCCGATTTGCCAATGCGCCATCAAGGGTCTCAGCCCCGCGCCGGCGTCTTCATCGCTGCGCCGCTCATACTCGCCCACGTTTTCGATCAGTGCATCGTACATTCTCACGTTGCGCAGCAACGGCGCCATGTCTCGCAAACCCTTGGTGAGGGGTTTGGCGATCTTGCCGCGCACTCCCCCGCCAAACACCCGCAGGTCGTTTCTCATGCGGCGCGCAGCCACGCGCAGCCGGCCAACACGGCGCGGCGTCAGATGCTCATCTTGCAGCGCCCATGCTGCTTCCCCGCCGGTCCAATCCACGCGGAAGCGCAGCGCCTTTTGCGCCGCCAGCGCGAGTGAATCGTTCAGGGAGATGCCTGCAGAATCGAGCCGGCCTTGCACCTGCAAAGCACCCAGATGGTCGTGCCAGTTGCCCGCAGCCCGCATGGCGCCGGCGGCATCGGCATGGCTGTGCGGCCCGCGCACGCGCAGCGTCCATCTGGTTGCAGCCAGATCTGCCGCATGAATGCGCGTGGACTGTGTGCGCGAGGCATCCAGGCCGGCAGCGACGCCTGCCAGGGCGGCTAGCCAGCGCGTTTCGGCCTGCACCGCCGGCGAGAGCGTCATAAATAGCGGCTCCGTCTTATGATTGGCGCCCTCGCGCTGAAAGGCAACCATGCAAGCCAGCACAGCGCGCTCGCCGGGTGAAAATCCGATCAGCGGCGCGGCGATCACGCGGTCGCGGCCGACATTGAAGGCGTTCTGCGCGCCGACGGTCTGGCCGATTTCCAATAGTTGCGCGCCGGCGGCAAGCAGATCACGCGACCGCGGCTGCAAGCCATGCAGCGGTTGCAACTCGTCAAACAGTCGTGCAGCACTCAGCGCTACGTGTTGCGCATGTGCTGTGTCAATGCCGTATTTTGCGCATATCGCCTCGACTGTCTGCATGGGCTATGTATTATCCATGATGCAATCGATGGCTACAGCACGTTATCGCAATGATCGAGATACAAAATGCACTTTCATGCGGTTGCGGAGATCCACGCGAGGAGTATCTGCGTTATCCACATCCGCGCGTTTTACACAGGCCGGCTATTCACAGGCTGTGCGCACAATCTGTCAATCCACAAATCCACAACCACATATCGGACTTGTAA
>JBDHWI010000133.1:0-10930 GCA_039810125.1 Thermoflexales bacterium
GCATGACTGATTTGTTTGCGAATTCATATTTTAGCATTCGCAGAGTTGCAGGCGAAGAACGGAATGAAGATTGGGTAATGAAGATTGGGTATAGTCGCTCATTCATTTTTGATGCAATTGAGCAATGGCGATGCCAACCCCTAACCTTCAACCTCTCATCCCCCAGCAAGCTGCTGAATGGCTGCCGGCGCGCGTGGTGCTGATGTGCGAGCCAAACATCGAAACGCTATTTGCCATCTTGCAAACGGATTCGGCAAACTTCCTTGCGCCGTTCTCGCTGGCGAGGGCGCGCGAGGAGCATCGCCGCTATCGCGCCACACTGGAGGCGAGCGGCGTGACGGTAATCGATGTGCGCGAGGCGCTGGCAACTGCGCCGCCGGCAAGCTTGCAGCATTGGGCGCGCCAGGCGATCCAGCTTGGGTTTGATGAGGCGCTTTCATCTGCTGAGATGGATGAATTGCAGGTGAATTTGAAGACCTCGATTGAGGCGCTCGACCCAAAGAGCCTGGCCGACGTGATCTTGCTGCGGCCGGCTTTACAGGTGCGCCACAATGACGATCCAGTTGATCGCTCGGTGAAATATCGCACCCGCTACGAAGTCACGCCGGCGAACAACGCCTACTTTACGCGCGACCCGCTCATCACCACGCGCGCCGGCTGCACGATCACACGGTTGCGCGTGCCGGTGCGTGGCGTGGAAAACGACATCGCCGAATGCGTGTTGCAAGCGCTCGGCGTCACGCCGCTGCATCGTGTGCAGGCGCCCGGCACGCTGGAAGGTGGCGATTTCATCCCGTGTGGCGATTTCGTGTTGCAGGGGCAGGGGTTGCTGACTAACGCGGAGGGCGTGCGGCAGTGCCTTGAGCATCGCGTCTATGGTCGTGTGGAGGTGGCAGTGGTGCGCGACCCGCGCATGAACATGGATGAGATGCATCTTGATACCTACTTCGCCATGCTGGACAAGGACTTGGCGGCGTGTGTGGACACGCGCTTGAGCGGCGAGGAGGAGCCGGAAGTGGACGTGCATCTGCCTGAAGGAGATGACGTGAATTACACGCACAGGCTGGCTCGCACGCTACCCTTCTCGGCATACCTGAGGGAAAAGGGCATTCGTGTGATCCCTTTCAGCAAGGGCGAGCAGGACAATTTTGCGGCGAATGGCCTGCTGGTTGCGCCGCGCAAACTGATTGGTGTGACGCGCGCCGGCGCTTCCTTTGAGCGGCGGTTAAGGGATGCCGGCGTCGACACAACCTTCATTCCATTCGACGCGCTCACCGGCGGCTACGGCGGCCCGCACTGCTCGTCGCAGGTGCTGGTGCGCGGATGAGTGGCATGCATGTTGACACGTCAGCCCATGGCGCTTTGCCCACGCCAAAGATCGTAGGTCGATCATGCGGCTCCGCCGGCGCGAAATGTCGTATCGTATTGTCGGTAATTGCTGCAGCGGGCAGCGAACTGGCTCTTCCTTGCTGCGCTGATTTAGGGCCGCAATCTTCTTCAGCGGAGGGTTGAAGTGGGCGGCCATTGACGGCATGCGATGCATGGATCATTTGTATCGCATGTCTTTTTATTTTCAGGCAAACTACAGGCCTGATGACACCAGCTTCATTCACCACGTTCAACCTGCCGGCGACGATGGTCTTCGGCGCAGGGTGCAGCCGCAGTTTGCCAGCACATGTGCAGCGCCTTGGCGGCACGCGCGCGCTGATCGTCAGCGATGCCTTCTTCGCCGGCAATGGCCTCACAGCTGAATTCTCTGCATTGCTTGCGCAGCACAACATTGCCAGCAGCGTGTTCAGCGGCGTGCAGCCCGACCCGACAGACGCCAATGTAGCCTCCGGCGTAACGCTATTGCGTGAATGCAACGCCGATGTGGTGGTGGCGCTGGGCGGCGGCAGCGCCATCGATGCCGCAAAAGCCATTGCCATGCTGGCGCGCAACGCTGGCCCGTTGCGGCAATATATGGGCTATCACCAGGTGCCAAGCGCCGGCATGCCATTGATCGCCATCCCAACCACCGCCGGCACCGGCAGCGAGGCCACCCGCGTCGCTGTCATCACCGACACCGCGCGCGAGGAGAAGATGATGTTGCTCAGCCAGCACCTGATGGCGAACACCGCGCTGGTCGATTTTGAGTTGAGCATGACGATGCCACAGGCGTTGACCGCGCACGTCGGTGTGGACACACTGACGCACGGCATCGAGGCGTATGTGTCGCGCAAGGCCAGCCTGATGACCGACCCGATTGCACTGTCGTGCATCGCGCTTGCAGCAGGCAGCCTGATTGCTGCGTGGCGTGAGCCAGGCAACCGCACTGCGCGCGAGGCAATGGCGGTGGCTGCATGCCAGGGCGGCATGGCGTTCAGCAACAGCAGCGTGTGCCTGGTGCATGGCATGAGCCGGCCGCTCGGCGCGCTGTATCACCTGCCGCACGGGCTGTCGAACGCCGTGTTGCTGCCGGCAGTGACGCGGTTTTCATTGGCCGGCGCGCCGGCGCGCTATGCGACGATTGCGCGGATCATGGGGCTGGCCGGCAGCAATGACGACGATGCAACTGCGGGTCGCAAACTGGCTGATGGGCTGGAGGCGCTGAATGAGGCGCTGGCGATTCCACCGCTGCGCGAGTGCGTGAAGGTGGGGCGTGCGAAGTTCGAGCGCAGCCTGGAGAAGATGGCCGGCGATGCACTCGCCAGCGGCAGCCCGCAGAACAACCCAGTGACGCCCAGCGCTGAGCAGATCATGGCGCTATACAAGGAAGCGTGGTGACACACATTCTCATTGTGGGCTACACTGGGATGTGACGGGCGCTCATGCTGGACTCGTCAAAGGAGCAAGCCATGTTCAAACGCATTTTGGTGCCGCTGGATGGCTCGCAGTTTTCCGAAGGCGCGCTGGAGCAAGCGCAGATGCTTGCGGAGTGCGGCGACGGACAGATCGTGTTGCTGCGGGTGGCAGTTCACCCATCCAACTACGTGTATGTGGTCGACGCGGCCGCGCTGGCCGACCTGTATGACAGCGACCGCGCTCATTGTGAGGATTACCTGAAGGCGGTGGCCGCGCGCATCAGTGCGCAATCGAAAGTGTCGGTGACGACAGCTGTGCTGGAGGGAATTGTGGCCGATGCGGTGCTGGACTACGCCGAGGATACGAATGCCGATTTGATCGTGATGAGCACGCATGGCCGCAGCGGTATGGAGCGCTGGCTGCTGGGCAGCGTGGCTGAGAAGGTGGTGCGCGGCGCAAAGATGCCGGTGCTGCTGGTGCGGCCAAAGCTGCCAGAGAAGCCGGCGGAAAAGAGCTGAGTGATCACGGTGGGCGGATGGAGCTTGCCCCATGCGCAAGCATGGCAAATCATCTCCCGTCTTTCTACCTTTCCCGCAAGGCGCGCTGGATGTCGCGGTCGGCGTCGCGCTTGGCAATGTCGTGGCGCTTGTCGTAGGTCTTTTTGCCCTTCGCCAGCGCCACTTCCACCTTGGCGCGCCCCCGCTTCAGGTAGGCCTTTGTGGCGATGACGGTGTAGCCGCGCTGCTCGGTGCCGCGCTGCAGTTCATAGATCTCTTTTTTGTTGAGCAGCAATTTGCGGTCGCGGCGCTCGTTGCTCTTGGCGTCGGCGCGGGCAAAGCCGGTGCTTAGTTCGTAGGCGGGGATGTAGGCGTTGACCAGCCACGCCTCGCCGGCGCGCACCTGCACAAATGCATCACGCAGGTCCATCTTGCCGGCGCGGATGCTCTTGATCTCGCCGCCATTCAGCACCACGCCGGCCTCGAAGCGCTCCTCAAGCGCATAGTCGAATGTCGCGCGGCGGTTGCTCGCGACGATCTTGATGCCGGCGCTGTCCTTCACACTTGTAGCCATCGTATTCGCTTTGCCTTTTTTCCGACGCAGAGTTGCAAAATCGCAGAGAATGGGTCAGTCTTTTCAGTGCGCTTTGCGTTAAAAAGCATCATCGTATTCGCTCGAAGAGGGTGACGCCTTCGTTCTGGTAGGCCACCCGCAGCGTGCCATTCTCCACCAGTGCATCGAACTTTGGCAGGTATAGATTCGTGTAATACGCTTTCTCCAGCGGCCCCAACACCACATAGGATACGTCGTAGCGCTCCAGGATCTTGCGCGCAAAATCGGCGTCGGCAGTTTCGTAGAAGGCGGTGATGTCGGCGTCGCGATCGTAAATGGCGCGTTCGTCAAGCGCGCCACGCTGCTGGCGCATGTGCCATTGCCAACCCAGCACTGCCGGCAGGCCGGTATAGATGGAGTAACGATTGCTCCATGTGTATTGCTGGCCGCTGGTGTTGCCCTCCATGATCGTCGGCGAACCCTTCACATTGTCCTGCATCCATCTGATGGCGTCGTAGTCGTCTTTCAGCGGGAAGCTGACGCCGTCGCGGCCAGTGCAGCGCGCGCCATCGCATACGGCCTGTTGCATGTAGGCCATGCCGTCCAGCCCGCGCGGTGCGCCGGCGACGAAGCGATCGTTCACTTTCGCCGGCACTGCAAAGGCCGGATACAACGCAGCGAGAAAGAACGCAACTGCCAGCGCGGCGATAAACGCTGCGCGAAAAACGTTCTGCGCCTGGTGTTGTGCTATCCGCGCTGCAGCGCGGCGCTCACCGATGATCTCGAAGACCCACACCAGCGCGACCGCGCCGGCGATGCCGAGCAGCAGCCACGCCTGAATGTAGAACTTGAACAGCGTGTTCATGCGCCCGATGTCGCCGCGCAGCACGAACAATTCGACAAACAGCGTGAGCGCCCACGCGCCGGCAGTCATCAACCACAGCATACGCGTCTGCGGCGTGGCACGCGGCGCAAAGGCCGTTGCCAGCGCCAGCAGCGCCATCGGCGCGGCAATCAGCGCGACCGGAACCTTGAGGAGGAAGAGCAGCCCACCGGTGGCCAGACCGATGACCAATGCCGTGCGCGCAAGCCGGCGCTCGTCATGCTGCGGACTGAACAAACTCAGCAGCGCATGGCCGATCAAGGGGATGAGAAAGAGGCCATAGATGGTGATGAAGGTGCTGAGTTGCGTGCGGTCGCCATGCCATGCGTCGACGCTGTTGTAGGCCGAGCCGTAATGCGCGAGATATGGCACGATGGCGAGCCGCGTGAGCGCGACGAAGGTGATTATCGCCGGCGCTGCCGCCAACAAACGGTCCACCACGCTGCGCTCGAAGTGCGTGGGGGTTGCGCGCAAGTCATTCGTGTCCTGCGCATCTTCGGCGTGATTTTCAGCCCCAGTAGCGCCTGCACTTGTGCGCGAGGGCGCAAATTCTGCAAGCTTGCCAAGGGCAAAGCCGGCGATGCCGAGCAACATATATGGCGGGTAATCCCACGAGTTGGTTGGCCACAACATGCCGGTGGCGATCGCGCCGAGTAAGATGGCGTGCCAGCGTCGCACCCCGCCGGCGTAGGCCAGCGCAAACGCCAGCGCCAGCAGCGCCAATGGCATCGCCATCATGTGTGCGTGCAGGTCAGCATACAGGAACGTAAACTGCGGAAACTCCGCGATCATCACCTCGGGGGAGGGCCGCGTCGGATTCCAATAGGGATACCAGATTGGCAGCGGCAGATGGGCGCCACTGAGCCACTTCGTCACGCCGCCGATGAATGCGAACGTCGCCGGCGCGCCTGTGTTCACGCCGCCCAACTCCTGAAACGCCGGTGACACCACGCGAATCTGATCGCCATTGCCCACGCCGATGACAAAAATGGCGGCGATGACGCCGGCGATGATGCTGCGCTTGACGGGAAGCGTGAGATTGGACGAAGGCGAGTTGGGATAACTCGTCGAAGCCAACTCTCCTGCCACCTCACTTTCTCCCCTTTCTTCTTTTCCTGAAATCCTTGAAATGCGGGATGCGTGGAATGACGCGCCGAGGCCAAACGCGCCGAGGCCGGTGAGCGCGAATAGCAGCGGGATGACGATGTTGTAGGCCACGGCCGGATCGATGCCCAGCGCTTTGATCGGCGCAGCCACCATGACAAAGCCGAAGTAGTAATAGTTGATCGCACCGCCGGCGAACCATGGATCCTGCGGCGGGAACCAGGTCGCCTTCAGCACCGTGTTCAGGAACGCGAGGTCCATCGGCTTTTCGCCGCCGAAGAACGGATGCCACAGGTCGGGGTTGCCGGCGCGAATGAGCAGGAAGCCGGCAAATGCAACGAGAAAAACAATCTCGCCGGCCAACATCACCTTCCAGCGCGATCGCACCAGCGCGATGATGTAATCGCGGTTGAGGTGACCGACAACCGCCGCAAAGATGACGAGGCCGGCGATGATGCCCCACAGCGCAGCCGGCGTGAACGGCACAATGCGCAGGCTGCCCAGCCACCATGCGCAGAACGATACGAGCAACAGGCCGAGCATCTTCGAGAAAGCATAACCGCCATCAACCAGCGCCGGCGTGCCGTCGCGCTTGCGGACGCTGAGCGCGATGATCATGAACGCCGCTGTGCCAAGCGCATACACCAGCGCCGCCATTGCGATCACGGCGAGCATCTGCGATTGGTTCAGTGGCGAGTTGCGCGGGAAAAGTTCGCTCCATGTGCCGCCGGCCTGCTGTGCGGCCAGTGTCTTCTGATCGAGCAGCAATCCTCCGGGCGTGTTGCTCGCCTCAAACGCCGTCTGCCGAATGATGCGCGAGAGATCCGGCACAGCGAGGATGCGCTGCGCCAGATCGCGTGAGTAGGCCGCTGTCTTGCGGAAGATCAAGACGCGTGGATGATCGTAGATGCTGAAGGCTTCCTCGGCAGTGGGATACGGCACCTCGATCGCCGGCGGCGTGCCCTGCGTGTTTGGGCCGCGGACAAGCGTCTGTGGCATCTCCTGGTCGTTGAAGACGAAGGGCCCGATTTGTGGGAAGCGCACGAAATCGGCGGCCAGTTCGAAACCGAGCTTGCCGCCCATCAACGCGGTGTAATACGCGTTCGTCAGCGGGAAGCGCCAGGGCAGTCGCGCCACCGAGCCGTAGTGGCGATTGCTGTACAGGATGAGATAGTCGGATTCATCCAGCGCATTCAAATACATGTTCAGCTTGTCAGGGCTGTCTTCGTTATAGACCTGCATCGTGCCGTCACTGGTGGATGCCAGGCCGCGATAGTATGAGCCGAAGCCATCCTTGCCTTCGATGCGCACTGGTCCACTCTCATCGAAATGCTGGTTGGCGATGACGCTGGTGCGCGCTGTGACTGCGTCGCCTTGTAACAAGCTGAACTCGACTACGTAATCGACATTGGGCTGCAGGGTAACCTGGTCGAAAAGGAACGCTGCGTCGCCGGCGCTAACGGCACGCGTGACGCTCTGCAGCGTATTGCCACTGGCATACTCAAAGAGGCGCGCTTCGACCGTGCCTTCGCCCTGCACATGATTGAGTTGAAAGGTCGCACCTTGAACTGGCGCGGTGACGCCATCGCTCTTGCTGTCCAGCCGGAACAGGCCGCCTTGTGGCATGCCGTTGGCGCGCAGCGCCACTTCTGGGATGGGCAATTGCATCTGGCGCGGCTGATCGCCGGCCTGCCACTGCAACGTCACCGCCGTTGGCACGTTCTCATAGATCCAGCGCGAGGCTTCGACGCGCGCCATCTCACCGTCGTAGATGCGCATGAAACCGAGTGTCCACGCCAGTGTGCCGATCAACACTGCCGGCAAGGCGAAGCGCGACACCCCGCCCTTGATGCGATTTGCAACCGTGCGCGGCGCAAATGTCGCTTGCCAGCGCCAGCTATTGCGCCAGACGGCTGTCAGCAGCGCTGCTGCCAGCACGCACAGCATCGGATAAATCGGCAATTGGTAGCGGATGGATTTGACGAACTGCGTGCTTTGATAGAGGAAGAAGCCGAATGTCCACAGCACCGGAATGACGTAGGCCCACCAGCGCCGGCCGCGCAGCCACTGCCGCAGTGCATAGAATGCGCCGATCAATGCCGTGAGGCCCAGCGGCAGCCCCAGGCCGTAGAACAGCACGTTGACCAGCGGGAAGATGATCGGTTGGCGGTTCGCCCACTGCCAGCCCCAGGGCGGGTCCTCTGTGCCGGAAGATTGGCCGGCGGCGGCGCGTAACTCGGCCACCCAACGCGAGGACGGCACCACCACAGCCCGCACGACCGGTGGCAACTTTTCGATGATGCTGATGGCTGTTTCAGGCAGCGGGAAGGTGCGCAGGCAGATCTCCTGCTGTTGCGGTGATGGCAGGCTGCTGCAATCACGGATGGTGTATTTCCATTCGAGGTCACTGGCGCCGACGAAGCCGTAGGGTTGTGTGATGCGCATGCCGGCAAACGAGAACACGCCGGCGATCAGCACTGCTGCGCCGGCGCTCAACACGGCTGATGTCGTGTTGCGCCGGTCGCGCATCAGCGCCACGAGGATGGAAATTACGATCAACACGGCGGTTGGCCACACGCTGATCTTGGAAGCGACGGCCAGACCAGAGAACGCGCCGGCCAACGCGGCATTGAGCCAGAGTTGCCTGTTGCTGCGCCCTTCTGCTGCCGGCAGGCGAGGCAGCACGATGCGCGCGCAGAAGTACAGGCATAGTGTCACGCACAGCGTGGTGATGCTCTCCACAACGGCGAAGTGGGCATGCTGGATTTGCAGGACGCACAGCGCGCTGAATGCCGCTGCCAGCAGGCCGGCGCGCCAGCCGAACAACCGCCGGCCCAGCAGATACACGATGAATACCGTCAGCAGATCAGCCAGTGCCGAGATAAAGCGACTGCTGATGGCAAGCAGGTTGTAGCTGGTGAAATAGCCGGGCATGCAGCCGGCGGCGCGCAGGTTTGAGTCGCCGGTGATGCCCACCAGGAAGCTCCCAAGCAATTGGGCGATGCTATTGGGCGCAGGCCCGCAGCCCTGGTCGAGAAACTCAGCCAGCAACCGATCGAAGAACAGCGGCAGCGTGCCATACACCCAACTTTGCGGCACGTTGTAGGGGTTGAGCGGCGATTGGCCGGAATCAAAATATTGCGCCACGCTATCCGGCAACTGAACCATCGACAGGACATTTTTGACATGCCGCTCATCGGGGTGAAAGTGCTGGCTTTGATCCCAATTCAAATCGTTGAACCGCAGCAGGGCAGCCACGAGCAAGATTAGCGCGAGCAGTAGCAGATGCAAGTTGCGCCGATGCATGCGCGAGTGGCGCGAGGCGGCCGGCGGCGCGGCTTGTTGCGCAGGAAGCGATGTTGTCTCACTCATCGATGTGTTGAACCGAGGCGGGATTTTATCAGCGGCATCTTCTTTGCTGAGAAATCCACCCGCCAAATTGAAATTGCCAATCCAAAAATATGCTGAGATCATGCCGATGCTAGAATCCCCTCCGTGCCATGACGCAAGACGCACTGACCCGCAACGAATTTGCCTTGCCGCCCGACCACGATTATCTGTGGAGCCAGCTGACCGACCTGCCATACTTTCGTGCTTTGCTGCGCGCGGTGGAGTCGCGGGTGTATCAACATCTACCAGTAGTCGCGCCGGTCTTGGATCTTGGCTCTGGTGATGGCAGCTTCGCCGCGCAGACCTTTGGCAAGCCGCTCGATGTTGGCCTTGATCCCTGGCGCGGGCCACTCTGGGAGTCGCGAGGGCGCAAAGCGCACAAACTGCTGACGCTGGCTGCCGGCGCGCGTATGCCCTTCAAGGACGGCGTATTTCGCACCATCGTCAGCAACTCGGTGTTGGAGCACATCCCTGATCTGGAGCCGGTGATTGCGGAGAGTTATCGCGTGTTGCAAGCCGGCGGCTACTTTCTGTTTTGCTCGCCGTCAGACCATTTCACGGACTGGCTGTTGGGCGCAAAGATCGCCGGCGATGGCTATCGCCGCTTCTTCAACCGCATCTCACGCCATGCCCATTGCGATAGCCCCGATGTTTGGCGCGACCGGCTGCAGCGGCATGGCTTCATCGTTGAGAAAATCTGGTATTACTTCTCCCCACAGGCGCTACGCACATTGGAGATGGGGCATTTTCTTGGCTTGCCGAACCTCATCACCAAAAAGCTCTTGGACCAATGGGTGGTTTGGCCAAGCAAATCGAATCCTGCCCTACGACTTCTGGATGATTCTTTGCGTCAGGTATACAACGAACCCTTGCCGGAAAAGGGGGCTTATTTGTTTTGCGTTGCAAGAAAATAATGCACAAAAACAAGTGGATTTTGATTTACGCAACAAAAATCGCGCATAGTCGATATTTTCAATCGCAAATCTGCTAAGAAAGCGATTAAACAGGTCTTGTTTTTATATTGGAGAAGCGTAAATAACAACTGTTGAAATAATCGCCTGCTGCAGGGTCGTATCCTATAATCGACCATCATAGCAGGGGGATGGTGCAAGGATATTTGTCATACAGTGCTGAATTACGTCAGCAAATGACATGGACGTGCCTGTGATGTATAAAGACAGCAGCGAGTGGAACGATGAGCGTGTAGAGCGCGCATTGTCTGCTTCTGCAAATACACCGCCAAGCCTGAGCGAGACGCGCCGAGCCAATGTGCTGGATGCATTATTGGCTGAGAATGCGCGCCTTGCCGCACAGGTATCGCCGGCGGCGTCGCAGGCTGCTTTATGGAACGATGGTGTGCTGGAGCAGGATGCGCTTGTCCAGATCCTGGCTGCTTCAGCCGCTGCCACCCCGGCGCTCAATCCCGAGCACAAGCAAAGCATTCTGCAGGCATTGCTGAGCGAGAACGCACACCTGGCTGCGGAAGAAAGCATCGAGTGGGATGAGGAAATTCTGGAGCAAGACGCGCTTACCCAGATGCTGGCCGCCTCCGCGGTTGCCGATCCTGTGCTCAACCCTGATCGCAAGCAAAGCGTACTGCAGGCGTTGCTGAGTGAGAACGCGCACCTGGCTGCAGAAGCGGCGCCGGTGACGCAACAGGCTATCGAGTGGGATGAAGCCCGCATCGATCAGGCGCTCGTCGCTTCGGCACAAGCCGTG
>JBDHWI010000134.1:0-10806 GCA_039810125.1 Thermoflexales bacterium
ATGGCCGCCGGCACCGCCATGAACGCCGCCATGTCGCGCGTGCCAAACTGCTCCACGTAATCCACCAGCGGCTTCGCGCTCACGGCTCCGGCGTGCCAGCCATGCCCCACAATCAACGGCTCAATCAAGTGCTGCATCTCCTTGCGCGCATACAAAAATGCCGAGCCTTTTGGCGCGCACATCCACTTGTGGCAGTTGCCCGTATAGAAGTCTGCGCCCAGATCTTCGAGATTGAGGTCGCGTTGGCCCGGCACGTGCGCGCCATCGATCACTGTGAGGATGCCTTGCGCGCGCGCGCGCTGGCACACCTCCTTGATGGGAAATGTCAGCGCCGTCGGCGAGGTGGTGTGACTGAGGTAGATCACGCGCGTGCGTGCATTGACGCCGGCCCAGAAGTGATCCAACCACGCTTCTGCGCTGCGCACTGGCAGCGGCATGTGCAAGTGGATATAGCGCGCGCCTGTCTTGTGGCACGCGAATGTCCAGGCGTTGTTGCACGCGCCATATTCGTGATCGCTCGTCAAAATCTGATCGCTTTCGCGCAGCCAACTGCGCAACGAATTCGTCACCACGTTCACACCCATCGTCGCGTTTGTCACAAAGGCCAGTTGATCCGCTGTGGTGTGCAGATACTCAGCCAGTGGCGCGCGGGCTTGGTCCATCAATTCGTGCAGACGATAAAAGTAGTTGCCGGGGTGTTCTTCCAGCACGCGCTGCCAACGCTGATATTCGGCGAACACCGGCTTGGGGCACGCGCCAAAGGAGCCATTGTTCAAAAGCAGCCAGTCGTGGGTGAGAAGAAAGTCATCTCGAATGTCGGTGGTCATATCGGGGCGGATTGTTGAATGCCGGCGAAGAATCGTCAACTGATCGGTTTTGCGCGGGTATGATGAAACCCGCTTGCCGCCCAAAGCGCTTGTTGCACGCAGGGCAGTTCTTGTGAACATGACCGCCACCCAGTCCATCCAGAGCGAATCGCCTCGTAAAGGGCGCACGCCGGCCACACGCATCGGCGGCGGCGCGCGCGCGCTGCTGTTGCTATTGTCCAGCCTGCTGTTGCTGCTGGTGCTGCTGCCGCTCATCGCCATCGCCACGCGCGCGCTGCCCATACTGCCAGATGCGCTCGCCGCACAAGATGCTCGCGCAGCCATGCAGCTCACGCTTATCACCTCGGGCATCGCGCTCGCCATCATCGTGTTGCTCGGCACGCCGGCGGCCTGGCTCATCGCGCGCCGGCAGGTTCGCGGCTGGAGGGTGATCGACGCACTGCTTGATCTGCCGGTGGTGCTGCCACCTTCGGTCGCCGGCATCGGCTTGCTGATGGCATTTGGCCGGCGCGGCCTGATCGGATCCATCCTCCTGCCTTTCGGCATCGAGCTGGCCTTCACCACCGCCGCCGTTGTGATCGCGCAGGTGTTCGTCGCTGCACCGCTCTACATCCGTGCCGCAGTCATCGGCCTGCGCCGCATCGACGACGACATGGAAAGTGTGGCGATGGTGGAAGGTGCGAGCCAATGGCAGGTATTCCGCCACGTCACTTTGCCGCTCAGCGCGACAGCGATGCTCACTGGCAGCATGCTGGCATGGGCAAGGGCGCTTGGTGAATTTGGCGCGACGATCCTGTTCGCCGGCAATCTGGTGGGACGCACGCAGACCATGGCGTTGGCGATCTACATGAATTTTCAGAGCGACCCGGAAGCAGCCTTGGCGCTGGCGCTCATTCTGGTGTTGATCTCATTCGCAGTGCTGGTGCTGGTGCGCCTGCTTGCGCGTATAGAATCGTGAGCTTCAGCGCAAAAGGCTTTCTTGCTATGTTCAATCCAAACCAGAAATCACTTCGTCCTGCAATCCTGCTGGCAATGGCCTTTTCACTGCTGCTGGCCGCCTGCGCGGCTCCACCGCCGGCCAGGCAGCCTGCCGCGCGCGAGATCATCATCTTCGCTGCCGCATCGCTGCGGGACGCCTTCAACGAAATCGGCGGTCGTTTCGAGCAAACCACATCGAGTGCGCGCGTTCGCTTCAACTTTGCCGGCTCGCAGCAACTCGCCGAGCAGATCAAGCAGGGCGCGCCGGCCGACGTGTTCGCCAGCGCCAACGCGCGACAGATGAACAACGTGATTTCGTCCGGCCGCGTGACCAGCGGCACGCAACAGATATTTGTGCAGAACCGGCTGGTCGTGGTGGTCGCGCAGAACGCATCGTCGGTGCAATCACTTGCAGACCTCGCGCAGCCAGGCGCAAAAATTGTGCTGGCAGAGAGGGCAGTGCCGGCCGGCCAGTACGCGCTCGAATTTCTGCAAAAGGCGTCCAACACAGCGGAATTTGGCAGGACGTTCAGCCAGACTGTGCTGGCAAATGTGGTCTCGTATGAAGAGGATGTGCGCGCGGTGTTCAGCAAGGTGGCTCTGGGCGAAGCCGACGCCGGCATCGTGTATACATCCGACGTGGTCGCCGGCAAAGACAACGCCGTCCGCACCATCGCCATCCCCGATGACTTGAACACGCTCGCTGCCTACCCCATCGCAGCGTTGAACGACAGCGAGAACGCCGCGCTGGCGAAACAGTTCATCGATTTCGTGCTGGACAAGGAAGGCCAGGCCATCCTTGCGCGGTATGGCTTCATCCCGGTGAAGCCGTGAGGCGCATTTGCCGCCGCTATCCCTGCAACATACCCAGCATCGTCGGCAGCAACTGCTTCTTGCGAGAAACCACCCCCGGCATATCGTAGATGGCGTCGCCCTTGCGCGAGAACGGCAGGCGCTCGTAGTAGCGCGCCTCGCCCACGCATACCAGCAGGCTGTTGTTCATGACGATATCGGTGATCATCAGGGCTGCAAAGTTCAACCCGCGATGCTCCTGCAACGTGTGCAGCGCCGCGCGAATCTCGCCCATGCGATCCAGCACGACATTGAAGGTCGTCACCTCCACCTGCGCCACGCCAAACTTCACCGCGCCGGCCTCAAACTCCTTGAAGTCGGCGGTCACCATGTCTTGCGCCGAGCGGTTGCTGATGTCGGCGCCGGCGCGCAGCAGCGCCTCGCCGTAGACGAGCATGCTCTGCTCGGCGTCATCCACGCCAAATGCATGCCACGCCAGCCACATCGCCGAGCCGCGATCGCGGGGTGTCGTCGTCGGCGACTTGAACACCAGCGTGTCAGAAAGCAAGCCGGAGAGCAGCATGCCGGCGACCTCAGGCGGCGGCGTCAGGCGCGCAATGCGCATGCGCTCGCTCACCAGCGTGGAGCATGAGCCGACAGTGTCGACATGGAACGAGATCGGCATGGTCGTGTTGATCGTGCCGAGCCGATGGTGATCCAGCACCTCGAGCAGGTCGGCATCGAGGAGGCCGCTCACAGCCTGGCCGGCCTCGTTGTGATCGACCAGAATCAGCTTCATGCGCGGCGGCTGCATCATATCGGCGCGCGTGCAGATGCCGACATAGCCGCCGGCGCCGTCCACCACCCAGAAATCATCGCGCTGGGTGCGATACACGCTCTCGCGGTGATCGCTGATGCGATCGGTGGCGGGGAACTGCCGCACATTCGACTCGCTGGCCTGCACGCAACTCACGCTGATCAGGTTGCCGAACGGCGCATCGCGCATGTCGAGCCGCTGCGACAGAAAATCAAACACCGACTGGCCAGTGACCATGCCGACGGGCATACCGCGCTCATCGACGATGGGCGCGGCGCGGTGGGTGCGGGCGGAGAGTTGCCAGGCCTCGCTCAGCGGCTGGTCGGGCGCGAGCGGCTCGATGCGCTGGGCGATGGCCTCGAAGCGCGGCGAGGCATCTTCGAGCAGCGCCGGCGCCGACGCATTGAAATAATCCAGCGCAAACTTGGTTTGCTGGTTGATGGAGCCGGCACGCGCTGCGACAGCCGGCTCACCGTCGCGCTCGCGAATGAGCCAGGCGTAGCCGATGGCCGCGCCAATCGAATCGGTGTCAGGGTTCTTGTGACCGACGACGTAGATTGAGTTCTGCGTTCCAGGTTCCGGGTTTCGAGGATTCGCCAGCGCGTTCGTCATTACAGCGCGATTCTACCTGTGCGCCTCATACACACCAGTGACAATGCCGATTATGCTGCCGTCTCACTTGCAGCTATCTGCCGAGGTTGCTCGATACTTCACCGAAACGCCAGCCTCTCCCCATGCCGGCCTACCAACACGGCGCACATACCTCCGCGCTGCGCCACGTTCACCACCTGCTTCTGCGAGGCGCGCCCCAGCACCGCCGTGCCATATTTCGTCGGCGCAAAACCGACCACCATGTAGAACGGCTGCACGCTGATGCTGCGGTCGCTCTGCACTACCGGGAACTCATACGCCGTGATGCGCGCCAACCGCTGCACCACCCATTCGCCTGGCTCAGTCAACGCATGGTCGATCGCTTCGTGCCACTCGGCATCGCTCACGCTCGGCCCAATCAGCACGCGGTCGCCACCGTAGCTGCGGTTGGGCTTGATCACCAGCAATTCGCGGTTGCTCATGGTGAATTCGGGCAGATCAACCTCATCGCCGGTGAGGTCGGTGGTCTTGCGGGCAGTGAGGATGCGCGTCCACAGCACATGCCGGCGCAGCAATTGCCGCTCACCCGGGGTAAAAAACGCGCTGAAGCGCGAATCAGTCAACAGCTCAAACGTGCTTTTGTGGTCGAAATCGCCGGCCATCGACGACACGATCTGGTTGCGCCGGAACAATTGCTTGATGGCGTCGGGATCGCCGCCCTCGTCTTTCAGATACGTCAGGTCATAGAGCGAATAATCGCGATAAAGCAAATCGACGACTTTGTCCTCGTAATACACCTCGCTGTCGCGCAGGACGAGTTCGGTTGGATCGGCATAGAGCACGTTGAAGCCGCGCTCGGTGTAGAACTGGCGCAACGTCTCAAACTCTGCCGGCCCATCGCCGCTATATTTCGCATCGGCCAGCACGATGTTGCCATTCACTGGCCGGCCAATCGACTCCATGTGATCCTGCAACTCGCGCAGGAAAGTGTCGCGCAGGTCTTCGTTGCGTTCAAGCTGTAAATCCGGCGCGACGCGCTGCAGCGCCGGCACCAGCACTTCCATCGCCACCGCCTCAGCCGCCGGAATGAGCGAGATGCCGCCGACACCGACGAGGTTCGGCTCGACGAATGACAGCGTATCCTTCCAGGTCGGACTGGTGAAATCAACCATCGCATCGAGCCGGCCAAACACGCAGTGCGAATTGCGGTGCGCCGGCGTCCACAACTCATGCAGCCATGCGTCCTCCTCCGGCAACAACGGCACAACCTCCCGCACGCTCTGGTTTTCCAGATACAAATCCGGCACGCGCTTGAGCGCTTCGAGCAGCGTGATGGAGACCGTGTGGAAGTAGTTCATCTGCTCGGCCAGCACGCCGGTTGGGCGCAGCAGCATGTTGATCGTCTCCTCGCGACCCTCGTGGTAATACGTCATGCCATGCTTGCGGGCAACGTTCGGCACCTCATCAGCAAGCTCCCAGATCATGTTGGCCGAAAGCTCGAAGAAGGCGCGGCGAAGTCGGCTGTCGAGCGAGAGCGCCTTCAGCCCTCGTTCGTCGGCGGCGGTGAGAATCGGCTGCTCCATGGCGGGATTATTGCTGAATTTCGGATTTTGGATTTTTGACAGCGATGGGCGATCACATTTGGGCGCCGGCGCGTGATGTTGTGCTACACTCAACCCGTCCGTTTACCAATTGAATAAGCGTTGAGGTGTCCCGATGCCCGCAAGCGCTCTCTTCGAGAGACGCCGTGCGGGATGAAAAGCTCGGAAGCTAGGGCGTAAAGGTGGAAGCCGGTGAAAGTCCGGCGCTGTGCCGCAACTGTGAGACGAATGGCGATTGGCGATTGACGAGTGAGGTTCACTCGGCACTCAGCACTCGACACTTCTTCAAGCCAGGACGCTATCCTCAACGTTGTTCTCGCATCCCTTCTCGGAACAAGGAGGCTGGAGATGGCTGTCGGGTCATGGCAACAAATTTCAATCGCCGGCCCGCACCAATCGCAATCTCGGTCGCCCGATCTTCTTGGAAGGTCGGGCGTTTTGTTTTTCTTTCACACCAACTGCATAGGGCAAATTCATGAACACCATCAAACAGCTGCGCGCCGGCGTATTCGCCGCCGCCATTCTCATCAGTTCCATCGGCCTCACTGCGCCGGCCACAGCACAAACCAACCCACTCTCCGACGCCGGCGACAAGGCGATTGCCTGGCTGCTAACCAAGCAGGAATCTGACGGCGGCTTTAGCACCGGCTTCAGCAAGGGCAGCGACATCGGCGCGACCGCCGACGTCGTGATGGCGATTGAGGCTTCGGGCAAAAGCGCCGCAGAAGTGAAGAGCAGCGCCGGCCACTCGCCCATCGATTTCTTCGCCCAACAGTTGATGCTGCGCAAGGCGATCAGCGCCGGCCAATATGCCAAGCTGGCGCTGGCGCTGAAGAGCGCCGGCCTCGACGCGCGCAACTTCAACGGCATCGACGCGACCAAGCCGATCCTCTCAGCCTACAACGCCGAGACTGGTGCAATCGGCGACAGCGTGTATATCCACGCGTTGGGAATGCTCGCCCTGGCGCGCAATGGCGTCGCGGTGCCGGCGAAGGCGGTCGACAAGCTTGCATCGCTGCAAGGGAAGTCCGGCGGCTGGGCGTTTGCCGGCGGTGACGATGCGGACGTGGACACCACTGCGCTGGCGGTGCAAGCGCTGATCGCCAGCGGTCAGCCAGTTAAAACCGGCGTCGTTGGCAAGGCGATTGGCTATCTGCACAGCCTGCAAAACGAGGATGGCGGCTACCCATATCAGGTGCCCTCAAAGTTCGGCACCGAGAGCAATGCCAACTCCACTGCGCTCGTGGCGCAGGCCATCATCGCCAGCGGCGACCAGCCCGAATCGTGGGCTGCATCAAAGGGCAACCCGCTCAGCGCGCTGCTGAACCTGCAGACAAAGAGCGGTGCATTCTCGTATCAGCTTTCGCTGGCCGATGAAAATATGCTGGCAACCGCCGGCGCAGTGCCGGCACTGTTCCGCAAAGCATTCGGGCAGTGATGTGATTTCACCGCCCAAGGCATTCGAGGCGCCTTGGGCGGTTTGTATCCTCGCATGATCCGCCTTCCACATCTCATCGCCATCATTTCGCTCACCTTCGCGCTGGGCGTCAACGCTGCTGCGTGGGCGGCGCAGGCGCGCGCGCAAACGCCAAACCGCGCCGGCCTCATCGTGCAGATGGCCGACGGCAGCGTGGTCACGCGCTGCGTGCCGTTCAGCGAGGAGAGCATCAGCGGCTACGAGTTGCTGCGGCGCGCAAAGCTGCCACTGGTCGTGGAAGTAAGCGGAATGGGGCCGGCAGTGTGCAAGATCGGTGACACAGGCTGCAACTACCCGCAACAGAGCTGCTTCTGTCAGTGCAACACACTGGATGCGACCTGCACCTACTGGGCCTACGCACAGATCAAGGACGGCGCATGGCGCGCCAGTCCGCTCGGCGCAGCGAACAGCAAAGTGCGCAATGGCAATGTGGAAGGCTGGCGCTGGGGCAGAGGCGACGGCGCAAGCAACGAGACCCCGCCGATCATCTCATTCGATGAGATTTGTAGCGCAGCAGTGCAGCCGGCCACACAGCCAGCAGCGCAACCCACCGCAACGGAGATGGCAACGGCGCAGCCAACCTCGACCCCCGTGCTGACCAAAACACCATCGCCGGCGCCGACGGATACGCCATCGCCCACCCCTGCGCCGGCAGCGACCACCACCGTCACCGAGCCAACACTAGCTCCGTCACCCATGCCAGCAGCGCCGACTGCGACCCCAATCGCAACTGCGCAGCCCACTACCACGCCCGCACCACAATCCGCCACCACGACCAGCGAGAGCCCCCTGCCGCTGTTGGGTTTTGGCGCAATCGTGGCAGTGCTGGTCATTGGTTTCGCACTCGCGCGGCGAAGGGGCAGCGCATGAATTTGAGCGAGCACCTACCCCGCTGCTCCGCAGCCGCCCACGCGAGCATCGATAGACGCCGGCTGGGCAAGTTGCTGTCCACAGCCATCTTCGCGCTGGCATCACTTCTGGGGTTGATGGCGTTTGCGTCGCCATTTTTCATGCCGTTGCAGCAGAGCGCGCCAGCCGGCGCGAACTCGCCGGCCTACCTCGCTGGCCTGATCGTGTTGTGCCTGGCTGCCCTCATGGCTGAAGCGCAGGGGCAGACGATGAGCGCAAAGCTGGTCGCGCTGCTCGGCATGTTGGTCGCAATCAACGCGGCGCTGCGCTTCGCCGAGAACGCCATCCCCGGGCCGGCCGGCTTCACACCGGTGTTCATGCTCATCATCCTGGCCGGTGCAGTCTTTGGCGCGCGCTTCGGCTTTCTGATGGGCGTGCTGACCATGCTGGTCTCGGCGCTCATCACCGGCGGCGTCGGCCCGTGGCTGCCCTACCAGATGTTCACTGCAGGGTGGATGGGGATGAGCGCGGTTGTGCTGCACAGATGGAAAGGTGCACAGACACAAAAACGGCTGGGTGAGAATGACTCGCCATCCGCCTCCCCGCTCGCTCACCTTCTCCCCTACCTGCTCTTTGCCGGCGCATGGGGTTTCCTCTACGGTGCGATCATGAACCTGTGGTCGTGGCCGTTTCTGGCCGGCGATCCGGCGCAAAGCTGGCAGGCCGGCCTGTCATTCAGCGATGGCATCAAGCGTTATCTCGTTTTCTATGCTGCCACTTCGCTGTGGTGGGACGTGTTTGCCGCCGCCGGCAACATCCTGCTCCTTCTGCTATTTGGCCTGCCAACCATGAAAGTGCTGACGCGATTCAAAAACAGGTTCTTGTTCGAAGGCGGAGCGTAGAGGATGAACGCCCTCGTCTGGTTTGCCTGGGCCGCCGGTCTGATGGCCGTCACGCTGGCAACACGCAATCCGCTCTATCTGTTGATCGCGCTGGGTGTGACGCGGGTGGTGAACGCCGGCATCCCGCATGACCCAACAAAGGCGCATTTGCCACTATGGCGCATGGCGCTGTTCATCGTGCTGCTCTCTGCGCTGTTCAACGCCCTCAGTGTGCATATCGGCGACACAGTGCTATTTACCATCCCCGGTGACATCCCCATGTTCAGCGGCGCAATCACGCTCGAAGGGCTGATCTATGGCGCAACCAACGGCCTGACGCTGGTCACGGTGCTGTCAATCTTTCAAACGTTGAATGCAGCCATCGCACCGCGCGATTGGATGCGCTTTGCACCGCGCGCATATCAAAGCATCGGCATGACGATGAGCATTGCGATGGGCTTCGTGCCGCAGGTGACGCGCCGGCTGCGCGAGGTGCGCGAGGCGCAGGCGGTGCGCGGCCATCGCGTGAAGGGCATCCGCGATTGGCTGCCGCTGTGGGTGCCGCTGCTCACCGGCGGCATGGAGCAATCGATGCAACTGAGTGAAGCGATGGTGGCGCGCGGCTTCGGCGCAACACAATCGCAATCCGCCTCAACAACGCGGCAAACGTTGTTGGCCGCCGGCCTGCTGATGGCAGTCGCCGGCTGGCTCAGCCGCTTCTTCGCCGCGCTGCCAGCGTGGCTGGGCTGGGGCGCAATGGCTGCCGGCGGGTTGATGGTGATCGTGAGTCTGATTCGCCGCAACGACACATCACACACCTCGCTGCATGACCAACGCCTGACTAAGCGCGATTGGCTGTGCCTCGCGCTCATCCTGGTTGGGCTGATGGCGTTTGTGGGGCCGGCGCTGCTCGGCCAGAGTGCGTCGCTGGCATGGTCGCCCTACCCCGCGCTCAGCCGGCCGACGTTTGAGGTGTTGCTCGGCGCAGCAATGCTGCTGTTTGCAACACCTGTTGTGACATCAGCTGGACCTACTGGCGACCACCTCTAGCGCACCCCCAAAAGCTCTACTTCTTCCCCAATTGCTGGCTGCGCTCAAAGGCCGCCCAGATGGCGCGCGAGATCACAGTGCGCAAGCCGCCCTTCTCCATCTCATACAGCGCGGCAGCGGTTGTGCCGCCCGGCGAGGTGACCTGGTTGCGCAGTTGCGCCGGATGCAGCTTCGACGCGATGGCATATTCGGTGCTGCCCTTGATGGTCTGCATCACCAAACGCTCGGCGACAGGCCGCGAAAAACCCATGTGGACGCCGGCGTCGATCAGCGCTTCCATGAACAAAAAGATATAGGCCGGCCCGGTGCCACTCAGCGCAGTCGCCATATCGAGGTAATGCTCATCCTCGACAAAGATCTCCTCACCCATCGCATTCAGAATCTCCACCGCCTGTGCGCGCTGCGTCTCAGTCACCGTCGGCGTGCAAGTCCACACGCTGATGCCCTGCCCGATCTGTGCCGGAGTGTTGGGCATGACGCGCACGATGGGCTGGTCGGGATGCAGGCCGGCGCGCATTGTGTCGAGCGAGATGCCGGCGGCGATCGAAAAGATCAGCGCGCCCGGCTTTGCCACGCCCTTGATCTCGTGCAGCACTTTGTCCATCACCTGTGGCTTCACCGACAGCACCACGATCTCGGCATGACGAACAGCATCCGCGTTGTCGGCGCAGGCATGAATGTGAAAGCGGTCGCTGACGAGGTTGCGGCGGTCAGTATTCGGCTCAGCCAGCGTGATCTGGCCCGATTGCAATGCGCCGGAGCGCAGCAAACTCTTGATGATGGCTTCACCCATCACCCCGCCACCAATAAATGCGACTTGAGATTCAAACAACATAATAAATGCTCGTACTCCTGTGAAGGCGCGCCGCGCCTGAATTTCGCTCAACTATAATAGTCAAGTTCATGAGGATTGAGAAATGCCAAGCATCATAGATCGATTCCT
>JBDHWI010000135.1:0-10798 GCA_039810125.1 Thermoflexales bacterium
TCCCCCGCCCTGCGCATCTCTTCGCCAATCTCGCGGCGCAGGTCCGCCGGCGCCAGCACCTCACAGTCCGCGCCCCACTGCCGAATCCACGGCTTCATCTCCTGCGTGCTGCCAACGGTGATCCTCAAGATGCACCCGCCGCCAGCTGGATCATCTTCAATCACCTGCGTCTCGTGCCAGTTCGTCTCTCTCACTCTATTAGTCGCATGGCCGGCGGCGAAACGCAACACCACCTCCGCCGGCGTCTGCCCATCACCCCAGTTCACGCCCCATGCGCCGGCCAGCCGCGCATACGGGTCGAACGTCGCCGGAATCGTGAAGGTGTCCAGCGTCGGCAGAACGCGGCGCAACCGCTCGATCTTGAACGTGCGCTCGGCGCGCCGGTAATGGTCGTAGCCGATCACATAGCTGGAATAACCCACCGCGCTCGGCTCAATGAAATACGGTTCGAACAAGCGCTCGATGTCCGGCTCGTCGCGGGTGAACAGGCGCACGCGCGTGCCAGCGGCCCATGCCCGCGTCAATTCCTCCAGCGCCCGTAGATGATCCACTGCCCGTTCGGTCAATGGTCTGTCGAGCTTTTCCGATGTGTGCGCAATGTGTTCGGCGATGCGTGGCGCAGCCTGTTTCAGCGCGATGCTGAGCTTGTTCAGCGCTTTCACCGCGTGCGGGTTGGGTTTGTCGGAATAACGTGCAAGCAACCGTGACGCCAGAAACACCACCAACGCCTCATTCAAATTCAACCGCACTGACATCTGATAATCGTCGGGATTGATCCACACACCATCGACGCTGCGCTGCACCGGCGTGTCCAGCTCAGATTCCAATTCCGTCAACATGCGGTAGATCGTGGCGCGGTTGATGCCAAAGCGCTCGGTCAGTTCGACCACCTTCACTGGCCGGCGCCGGCTCACCAGATACTCCGCCAATTCGATCAACCGCGTGGATCGCTTGTTTGCCCTTGCCATGACTCCATCCTACAGAATGGCGCTACGAAAAATGGCAACACCGCTCTGCTATTTCAGAGATTTTTCGCCGCCTCTGCCGAACCACTTGCTCATCAGGCTGAATTTGCCATTGCGCTCGCATAGCTTGACACCGCGCTTATCCAGAACATCCACATCATCCAGAATGGCATGCCGACTGACCCCAAGCACCCGCGCCAACTCCGTCGCGCCCATCTCACGGTCGCCCAGTGTCATAACCAACTTGTTCAAACGATCTTGCTTTACCTTCTTGCTGCCAAACATACCGGCCCTCCATTTCCGTTCAAGCTGAACACACGGTAGATCGGTAGCGTCGCAAAGTGCGCGAATATTTTGATGAGTATGGCGAAGATCGCCGGCGCGCGCATCGTCCCAAGCGATGATCTTGACTCGCCGGCAGAGGGGATGCAATCAGGTGCGCCGCCGGCCGACGTCGTCACGCCTGGATTGCAAAGGCGTGATCTCGGCGAACCTCGTATACCAGAGGAAGCCGTTGAAGGTCGAACCAATCTCACAGTTGAATCTGATCGAGCTGTAAAATCGTCTCGCATTCACACCCATCCGCCGGCGCATCTCTGCTAGAATCAACGCGTCATGACTGTGGCTTCCCCCATCGTCCCGGCAGCGGATATTCCAATTACTACGCAACCTTCGCCAGCACCCATGCGGCGCCCTGATTGGTTGAAAGTGCGCGCACCCGCCGGCGAAACGTATCACGAGCTCAAGCGCCTGATGCGCAGCAAATCGCTGCACACCATCTGCGAGGAAGCCAACTGCCCAAACATGGCCGAGTGCTGGGGGCGCGGCACCGCCACGTTCCTCATCATGGGCGACACCTGCACGCGTTCGTGCGGCTTCTGCGATGTGAAAACCGGCATGCCCAGCCCGCTGGATTGGGCTGAGCCGATCCGCGTGGCGCAGGCCGTGAGGGACATGAACCTCAAGCATGTCGTCATCACGTCAGTCAATCGCGATGAACGCCGCGACGGCGGCGCGCCGATCTTCGCGCTCACCATCCGCAAGGTGCGCGAGGTGCAGCCCGAATGCACCATCGAAGTGCTGATCCCCGATTTCAAGGGCGATCCGAACGCGCTGGAGATCGTCATGCGCGATCAGCCCGACATCCTGAACCACAACGTGGAGACGGTGCCGCGCCTGTTCAAGCACGTGCAGCCGCAGGACAACTATGCCTGGGCGTTGACGACATTGAAGAACGCCAAAACCATCCAGCACGACGCCGTGACCAAGACCGGCATCATGCTGGGCTTGGGCGAGACGCGCGAAGAAGTGCTGGATGTGATGCGCGACCTGCGCGCGATCGACGTGGACATCCTGACGCTCGGCCAGTACCTGCAGCCGAGCAAAAAACATTTGCCCATCGAGCGTTATTGGACGCCCGAAGAATTTGCCGAATTCCGCCGCATCGGCTACGAGATGGGCTTCAAGTGGGTGGAGAGCGGACCACTGGTGCGCAGCTCTTTCCGCGCTGAATTTCAGGCGCGCGCCCTTTCCAAGCGGTGGAAACAAATACACGCCAACGAAGCCGCCACCCGCGCATAGCGCAGCCTGCGCAGCAGGAATGACGCGGCTGATTTCGCACGATCATGCAATCACAGCAAGACATCGAATCTGGAGCGCAAGCGCCCGTAAAAACCCGCCGGCTTTCGCGATGGATCCTGCCGGCCATTGGCGGGATCGCCGCGCTTGTCGTGGCAGTCAGCACAGTTTCGGTGTTGATGTATAGCGACACCCCGCGCAATGCATCTGCCGATCAGTTGGAGGCGGCTGCGCCGGCGGATGAAGTTGTCATTCTGGTGAAGCCAACGGTGACCGTGCGCCCCATGCCCATGCCGCCGGCTGCGCCGCAGATGCTGGCTGCCGTCAAACCGACCATTGCGCCGACCGCCGCCGCGAACGAAACCTCCAGGGTCGCACAATCGGCTGAGGCAAAGTTGCCGCCGGCGAACATCGACTGTCCCGTGCCGACAGGCACGCTGGTGACCGAGACCGTTGACAGTCAGATCACGCCGCTGCCGATCACAGTGCACGTCTATCTGCCGCCATGCTACAACGCGCAGGAATACGAATATCCAACGCTGTATCTCATTCATGGCACAGCCTATGAACAGGGCGGCTTCATCAAGAATGGCCTGCCGCGCCTGGCGGAATTGCAGATGGGCGTCGGCACGCTGCCGCCATTCATCATCGTGATGCCCGGCGCAGACATGCACGCCGGCGACGCCAGCAAATACTCGTGGACAAACTGGGGCAAAGGCTCCTACGACGATTTCTTCGTCAACGAGTTGATGCCGTTTATCGACAGCAAATACAGCACGTGGAAGAATCGGGAAGGTCGCGCCATCGGCGGCATTTCGCGCGGCGGATATTGGGCTGTCGAGATTGGCTTCGCGCATCCCGATCTGTTCAGCGCAGTCGGCGGTCACAGCCCATCCACCGGCACCATGCTGGTGAACATGCCGGCCGGCTTCACCATGATCCAGACGGCCAAGTCGATCGACGACCTGCGCACCCTGCGCATCTGGCTGGATGCCGGCGACGGCGATTGGGCGCGCGTCGATGCGAAGATGCTCTCTGCAGAGCTGAATGAAAATGGCGTGAGCAACACCCTCACCATCGGACAGGGCATTCACGAAGACACCTACTGGAACTCGCGCTTCAACGACTATCTCGATTTCTATGCGCAAGGCTGGCCGCGCGTCGCTCGCGCGCACCAGGCCATCGGCATGAGTCAGCCCTGATATGCGACGCTGGCTCTTCTGGTTCGGCATCGCCATCAGCGTCGTCTTTCTTTCCCTCGCCCTGCGCGGGTTGAAGCTTGACGAATTCATCCGTGACATCCAGCAAGCCAATCTGCTCTGGATTTTGCCCGGCGTCGCGTTGTATTTCCTCGCGGTGGGCGTGCGCACGTGGCGCTGGTCGTATCTGCTGCGCCCGATGAAGCACCTGCCGGCGCCGGCGCTCTTTCCGGTCGTCGTGATCGGCTACATGGGCAACAACATCTATCCGGCGCGCATCGGCGAGATTCTGCGCGCGTACGTGCTGCGTCGCAACGAGGGCGTGCCGATGTCGTCGAGCCTGGCAACAGTGCTGATCGAGCGCATCATGGATGGCATCGTCATGCTGGCATTTGTGCTGATCGGCCTGCCGCGCGTGCCGAACTTGAGCCAGGCAGTGGTGAATGGCATCATCATCGCCGGCGGCCTCTTCGCCATCGCCACACTCGCCTTTTTCTGGCTGGCGCTGTATCCCCACGTCGCCGACCGCCTCGCGCACGCCGTCATCACGCGCATCGTGCCACAGCGCTTTCAACAGCCCCTGTTGGGCATGACGCAGAAGTTTGTGCAAGGCGCGCAAGCCCTGCGCAACCCGCGCGGGCTGCTTGTCATCGCCGCCAGCACAGTCATCGTGTGGTTGCTGGAGACGGGCAAATACTGGTGCGTGGCGCGCGCATTTGATCTCGGCCTGCCATTCGATGGGTTGATGCTGGTGAACGGCGTCTCCAACCTGTTCACGATCATCCCGGGCGCGCCGGGCGCCGTCGGCACATTTGACGCCGGCGGCATCCTCGGCGTGACCGCGCTGGGCGTGAACGCCACCACTGCCGCCGCCTACGTGCTGACGCTGCATGTGGTGCTGTGGCTGCCGGTCACCGCGCTCGGCGCGTACTACATGCTGCGCGAGGGCTTGCGCTGGAGCGACCTGCAAAAAGCCGAAGAAGCGGTGGCGTGATTCGTCAATCACCAGCGCTCGTTGTAACATCCCCGCACAGTTTTCAACACACCCATGAATGCACAACCTGCGCCGCGCGGCATGCTCGACATCGACACGTTGCGGGCGCTCGTAGACGCCGGCCACATCGAAACAGTCATCGTCGCCTTCACCGACCATCTGGGCAGGCTGCTGGGCAAGCGCTTCGACGCGCAATTCTTCGTCGACGAGGTCGCCGCACACGGCACGCACGCCTGCAACTACCTGCTCACCGTGGATATGGAGATGACGCCGGTGCCGGGCTACACCTTCGCCAACTGGCATCTCGGCTATGGCGACTTTCACACGGTTCCTGACCTCAGCACTTTGCGCCTTGCAAGCTGGCTGGAAAATACCGCGCTGGTGCTGTGCGATGTGGATGACGAGAAGACGCACGCGCCAGTGAGCGTCGCGCCGCGCAGCATCTTGAAGAAGCAGGTCGAGCGCGCGGCGGCGCTGGGGTTCGACGTGATGGCCGCGTCGGAATTGGAATACTATATCTTCGAAGACACCTATCGCGCTGCCGCCGAGAAGGGCTACGACAAGCTCACGCCGATGGGCTGGTATCTTGAGGACTACCACATCCTGCAAGGCACGCGCGAGGAGAAATTCACTGCACGCGCGCGACATCACCTCGCACGTTCCGGCATTCCGGTAGAGAACTCGAAGGGCGAATTTGGCTACGGCCAGCACGAATTGAATGTGCGCTATGCCGGCGTGCTGGCGATGGCTGACCGGCACTGCATCTTCAAGCACGCGATGAAGGAGATCGCCGAGCAGTGCGGCGCAAGCCTGACCTTCATGGCAAAGCCGTTCGGCGGACAGGCCGGCTCCTCCTCGCACATCCACCTCAGCCTGTGGCGCGATGGCGAGAATGCGTTTGTGAATGAAAAGGGGTCGGAGCGCTTCGAGCACCGCGACTCCTCAGACACTTTTCGCTGGTTCCTTGGCGGATGGATCAGCCATGCGCGCGAATTCATGCCGTTCTATGCGCCGACGATCAACAGCTACAAGCGCTTCGAAGATGGCTCGTGGGCGCCGACGCGGCTGGCATGGAGCATGGACAACCGCACCGCCGGCTTCCGCGTGGTGGGCAACGGCAACAGCCTGCGCATCGAGAACCGCATCCCTGGCGCAGACTGCAATCCCTATCTCGCATACGCCGCCGCGCTCGCATCGGGCCTCGATGGCATTGAGAACCGGATCGAGCCGCCGGCGCTCTTCGAGGGCGATGTATACGCTGCGCAGCAGTTGCCGCGCGTGCCATATACCCTGCAGGAAGCGACCAACGCCTTCGCCGAGAGCGCCTTTGTCAAGAGCGCGCTTGGCGCAGATGTGCATGCGCATTGCACACACTACTTCCGCGTCGAGCATCGCACCTTCGACGCGGCCGTGACCGATTGGGAGCGGAAGCGATATTTTGAAAGAATCTAGCCGCCGAGTCGTTGAAGGATGGTGAGACCGATCAATGGCTCAGTGGCCTCACGGCTCAACCATACAACCTGATCTGACATGAGACTCAAAAACAAAGTGACCCTCATCACCGGCGCCGGCAGCGGGATTGGCCGCGAGACCGCGCTGCTGTTCGCCAGCGAAGGCGCAAGCGTGGTCGTGGTCGATGTGAACGATGCCGCCGGCCACGAAACTGTGCTCATGGTCGCGGACGCCGGCGGCAAGGCCGCCTATGTTCACGCCGATGTCTCGAAGGCCGGCGAGTGCGAGGCGATGATCGCCTTTGCCGAGCAAACCTTCGGCAGGCTGAACGTGCTGTTCAACAACGCCGGCATCAGCCACGCCGCCGACGATGACGCGATCAACACGAGTGAAGACGTGTGGGACCTGACCTTCAACATCAACGTGAAGGGCGTGTTTCTCGGCTGCAAGTATGGCATTCCGGCCCTGCGGCGCGCCGGCGGCGGCAGCATCATCAACACCGCGTCGTTCGTCGCGCTGCTTGGCGCAGCCACGCCGCAACTGGCCTACACCGCCAGCAAGGGCGCAGTGCTGAGCATGACGCGCGAGCTGGCCGTGATCCACGCGCGTGAGGGCATTCGCGTGAATGCGCTGTGCCCTGGCCCGCTGCGCACCGAGTTGCTGATGAAGTATCTCAACACCGATGCAAAGAAGCAGCGCCGGCTGGTGCATATCCCGATGGGGCGCTTCGGCGAGGCAGCGGAAATTGCGAAGGCGGTGCTGTTTCTCGCCAGCGATGAATCGTCGTTCACCACCGGCGCGACCTTTCTCGTCGACGGCGGCATCACCGCCGCCTATGTCACACCCGAATAGCGCTCATGCGAAAAATTTTGCTGCTCGACGTTGATGGCACGCTGATCGAAGACCGCGGCTATCGCCACGCGATGGTGGCGGCGGCACAGCAGGTGTGCCGCCGGCGCAGTCTGCCGACCCACGCGCCGACCGATCATGAAATCAACGTACTGCATGCCTGTGGCTTTAGCAACGAATGGGACAGTGTGCCATTCACGGTTGGCATCAATCTGCTGGCGGCAAATGGCGATGACGCGCGGCCTGATTTTGCCGAATGGGCGATGAAGACGAAGGACTTCGCCGGCCTGCCGAATGAGCGCGCCCGTGATGCGCTCAAACGCGAGTCGCCGGCGTCGATGCACGCCGACTTGCATGCGCTGCTTGATGAGGTGAAGGACCCGCGCACCAGCGAGACCACGCGCCTGCTCTACAACTTCGTGCTGGGCGCGCCGCGCTTCGAGCAGCACTACGGCATGCCAGCAGACGTGGACACGCAGTCGATGCTGGAACTGATGGATGTGCCGCTCATCGATGACGGCAGCCGCGAGGTGATCAACGCCCACGCGCCAGTCATCTACACCGCGCGGCCCAGCCTGCCGCCCGAAGGCCAGGCCGGCCTCTACCAGACGCCCGAAGCCGAGATCGCGATGGCGCAGTTGCAGCTTGACCCGCAGCGCGTGCCGGTGATGGGCTTGGGGCCAATGCAGTGGCTGGTGGATCGTTGCGGTGGCGGGATGTGGGACTACGCCAAGCCGGCGCTCGTGCAGCCCATTGCCGCGTTGCTGGCGGCTACCGGCATGCCGGTGATGGCTGCGACGCTGACGGCGCGCGCGTGCGTGTTTGAGGAAGCAGCTGATGCGCTCCGATCTCTCGATGGCGCAACCGCCGTCGTGTTCGAGGACAACGCCGGCGGGGTGCGCGCCGCAAAGCAGGCTGCGGTGTTGCTCGCGCAGCGCGACGTGCGCGTGAACGTCATCGGCTACGGCATCGCGAAGGATGAGGCGAAGCGCGCTGCGCTTGGCGCAGTATGTGACGCACTGTTCGAGGACGTGAATGCTGCGCTAAGGGCGATATGACCAATGCGTGCTTGGCTCTACGGCTTCAGTGTCACTTTCACGCTCTTGTCGCCGGCCTCCACCAGATCGATGCCCTTCTGAAAATCAGCCAGTGGCAATTGATGGCTGATGATGTAGTCCATCGGCAGCAAGCCCTTGCGCAGCATGTCGATCGCGATCGGATAGCAGTATGGCCCCAGATGCGAGCCATGCACGTTTAGCTCTTTCGTGTCGCCGATGATCGTCCAATCCACTGTGACCAGTTCGCGCATCACGCTGAACTCGACGAACGTGCCGAGCTTGCGAATCATGCGCAGCCCCTGTTCGACGGCGGCGGGATGACCGGTCGCTTCGATGTAAACGTCGCAGCCGTAGCCCTCGGTCAGCTTTAGCACCTCGTCCACCACGTCGACCTTGCGCGGGTTCAGACCGAGATCGGCGCCGGCGCGCTTCGCCACGTCCAGGCGTTTGTCGTCCAGATCGACCGCGATCAGCAGCCCTGGCCCCTTCAACCGCGCCGCCGCCACCATGCCCAGCCCAAGCGGGCCGGCGCCAGCGATCACCACCACGTCGCCAAAATCAATGTTGCCGCGCTGCACGGCGTGGATGCTGCACGCCAGCGGCTCGATGAACACGGCGTGCTCGGGCGGCAAGTCCGCCGGCACCTTGTGGTTGATGGCGTTACGCGGGAACTTCATGTACGGCGCCATCGCGCCAAACGCCTTGCGGCGAAAACCGTAGACATCCCCGTGCTGACACATCCAATATTGGCCGCGCCGGCAATAGCGGCAATTCCAGCACGGCACAATCTGCTCGCTGATGGCCTGGTCGCCAAGCGCAAGGCCATATTTCTCGGCAGCGCCTTCACCCAGCGCGACAACCTCGCCGACAAACTCGTGGCCGGGGATGACAGGCGGCTGGCAATAGCCCTCACGATGCGCGTCGCCCCAGAACAGCGCTGCGCCGAGGTAGCACTTCAGGTCGCTCGCGCAGATGCCGACCTGCTTCACGCGGATCACGACCTCTTCAGGGCCGGCGGCCGGCGCCGTCCACTCCTCCAAGCGATAGTCGCGCGGACCGCGGCACACCACCGCCGGCATCGTCTTTGGCAAACCACCCTCGATGATTGCGTTGCTCATGCGCTGGTTTTAGCACAGGCGCGGAATTTGATGCAAAGGACAGAGGCGCAGAGAGCAGACAGCGGTGCTCTGCATCTTTGGTTTGGAATGGCTCACGCAATGATGCTGCAAGCTTCGGGAGCAAAGGCAATGGTGAGTGTGTCGCCGACGCGCGGCAGGCTGAGGCGCGCATTGTTCAGCACATCGCTGATCAAAGGGTTGCCGCCCACGCTCAGATGCACGCGCACGAGCGAGCCGAGGAACGTGATGTTTTCCACGCGCGCGCGCAGGTGGTTGTAGCCCGCTGCAGCATCTTGCAGCAGTACATTTTCTGGGCGCAGGTGGATGGCGACCGACGCGCCGGCGCTTTTGTGCTGCGCCGGCGCGCTCACTCGGACAGCCTGTCCATCTACCAGCACCGTCTGGCAGTCATGGGTGGTTGTGCCGCGCAGCGTGTTCACCAGACCGACGAAGGCCGCAACGAACGCAGTCTGCGGCTGGTTGTAAATCTCCATCGGTGTGCCGATCTGCTCGATGCGCCCGAGGTTCATCACCACCACGCGGTCAGATAGCGACAGCGCCTCTTCCTGGTCGTGCGTCACGTAGATGGTGGTGATGCGCAGCGCCTGCTGAATGCGGCGAATCTCACTGCGCAACTCGATGCGCATCCGGGCGTCGAGCGCGGAGAGCGGCTCATCCAGCAGCAGCACGCGCGGCTGGATGGCAAGCGCGCGCGCCAATGCCACGCGCTGTTGCTGGCCGCCAGAGAGCTGATGGGCGTGGCGTCTGCCATAGTCTTGCATCTGGATCAGCGCCAGCATCTCCTGCACGCGCTCCCTGATCAACGCCGCCGGCGCCCCTTGCACCTTCAAGCCAAAGGCGATGTTGTCGGCCACCGTCATGTGTGGGAAGAGCGCATAGGACTGAAAGACCATACCCAGCTGGCGCTTGTTCGGCGGCACATTCGTCATGTCCTCGCCGGCGATGGCGATCTGCCCTGCGGTGGGCTGCTCGAAGCCGGCGATCATGCGCAGCGTGGTCGTCTTGCCACAGCCGGATGGGCCGAGAAGCGAGACAAACGCTCCTTGCTCGACGCTCAGATCGAAGCGGTCGACCGCCACCGTGGCGCCAAAGGTCTTGCGCAGATGAATCAATTCCAGGTAAGCCATGATGTGTTGGCTGCAATGGGCACGCAGTAGGCAATTGTATGGGCGCGCATAGGGGAATGCTGAATGACGCGCCTACAATCGCGGCATGTCACCAGTTTGGCTGCGTCGCGTGTTGGTTGCACTGTTTGCGCTGGCAGTGCTGCTGGCCGGCGTGTGGACGGATCTGCGCGTGGATGGCTACACAGATTTGCTGCGCGACTGGCTCTCCACTGGCATCGCGCTCGTGTTCGGCCTGATCGCCGGCGACACGGCGCTGACGGTGGAGGAACGCATCGGTCACTGGCCACGATCACGGCTGCTGTACGCACTGCGGGTGATGGCGATGAGCGCCGGCTGGGTGTGGCTGGGTCACGCGCTGATGCCGGTGATGGCGATGCTGGTGCAGATTCCACGCGCCGGCGTGGAGATTGTGCCGACGGTTGCGCTGGGCAGCGCAT
>JBDHWI010000136.1:0-10655 GCA_039810125.1 Thermoflexales bacterium
AGCGATTGCTCATGGCCTTTGCCGCAGGCCACCACTGTGTCGCCGGCGGCGGCCATGCCACACGCCTGTTGAATAGCCATGCCGCGATCCGCAACCTTGAGGATCTGCGCGCGCTGCGGGCTGGCGGCGTCTGCGCCGCGCTGCATCTCGGCAAAGATGTCCGTGATGTCCTCGCGACGCGGATCTTCCGCCGTAAAAATCACAACGTCGGCCAGCGCCGCAGCGACCTTGCCCATCAAGAAGCGCTTCTCGCGATCGCGCTCGCCGGCGCAGCCAAACACACAGATCAGCCGACCTGCCGTGATGCGCCGCAGCGCCTTCAGACAACTCTCCAGCGCATTCGGCGTATGCGCAAAGTCGACCACCGCGAGATAGGGTTGGCCGAGATCGATGCGCTGCATCCGGCCGGGGATGCCTTCGAGCGCGGCGATGCCGGCCTGGATCGCCTCTGCCGGCAGGCCGATGGCAAGCGCAGCGCCGGCGGCGGCCAGCACATTCGACACGTTGTAATCACCGATCAACTGCATCTTCAACGGCAGGGGCGACCGCTCGCCGTCCGACCTGCAGACGATTGCATCGATGATGCCGGCGGCGTGATCGACCTGCGACGAAAACAACCAGGCGCCGTCGTAGTTGCCGTGCGGTTGAATCTCGCGTGAGTAGAGGATGCGCTTTTTTGCCGGCAACTTCGCCAGATGGCTGAACGAGAAGTCATCATCCACATTCAGCACGTGCGCTTCTGCCATCTCGAACAACCGCGCCTTGGCGGCGCGATAATCCTCGCGTGAGCCGTGCAAGTCGAGGTGCTCGTGCGTGATGTTGGTGACAACAGCCACATCAAACTGTGTGCCGTCGACACGATGATGGGCCAGGCCGTGCGAGGTGACTTCCAGCACGCAATGCGTCATGCCGGCTTCGCGCATCTGGGCAAGATAGCCCTGCAATTCGTCAGCGTCGGGCGTGGTCACATGCAGGCCGGTATCTGTGGCAGCGTCGCCGATCACCGCATTCACCGTGCTGATGATGCCGGCCCTCACGCCGGCAGCTTTCAAAATCTGAAAGATCAAGTTCGATGTGGTGGTCTTGCCGTCGGTGCCGGTCACGCCGATCACCGTCATGCTGCGCGAGGGGAAGCCGTGCCAGGCCGCACTAAGCCAGGCAAAAGATCGACGGCCATCAGCCACAACAATTGAAGCTGGTGATGGGTGATGGGGGGCTGAAGGGTCGCTGTCCCGCTTCCAGTCTCGCTCCGCAACGATCGCCGCTGCACCGCGCTGGATGGCGCTGGGAATATATTTGTGGCCGTCGGCCTCGACGCCTTTGTAGGCCACGAACAGGCTGCCCGGGTGCACCTGCCGGCTGTCATCGGTGATGCCAGTGATGGCAACAGCCTCTGCGCCAACCGGGCATGGCAGGCCGGCGGCAATCAGCAGATCATGCAGGGGTTGCGTCATGCCGGCGATGTTACCTGAAGCGCAAAAGCTGCGGCCATGAGCGCAGCGCATGCGCCGACTGTCATCTCGCTCCATGGTTCAAGTCACGCTCAAGGAAATTTCTGTTCGTTTACAATCCCAACAACATTCAAGGGCGATGGCGCGCGCCAACTCACGCCGGCGCGCAGCCGGTCGCCCGTTTGCTTCGGCGATAAATGCCGGCGCGCCATACCATGAGCAATCCTGTTCAGATCATCCCCTGCAACACGCCTCAGGAACGCAAAGAGTTCATCGAGTTTCAGTGGCAGATCTACAAGGGCGATCCGTATTGGGTGCCGCCGCTCATCAGCGAGCGCAAGGCGTTCTATGACAAGACGAAGAACCCCTTCTTCGAGCACAGCGACGCGCAGATGTTCATGGCGAAGCGCGACGGCAAGCTTGTCGGCACCATCGTGGCGATTGAGAATCGCCGGCACAACACCTTTCATCAGGAGAAGACCGGTTTTTTCGGCGGGTTCGAGTGCATCGACGACGCTGAGGTGGCAAAGGCGCTGTTTGACGCAGCGAAGGGCTGGGTGCAGGCGCGCGGGCTGAACATTCTGCGCGGGCCGGCGACGCTCAGCTTCAACGATGAGTGCGGCCTGCTTGTCGAGGGCTTCGACAGCGAGCCGCAGGTGCTGATGACTTACAACCCGCGCTACTACATCGAGCTTGTCGAGGGCTACGGCTTCAAGAAGGCGATGGATCTGTGGGCGTGGTGGTCATCGACCGAGGGCGCGCTGCAAAATGCCATGCAGAAACTGGAGCGCGTCGCCAACATTGCCCAAAAGCGCGGCCGCTTCACCGTCCGCAACATCGATTTCAACAAGCTGGATGAGGAAGTGGCGGCCCTCATGCACATCTACACCGGTGAGGGCGGCGCATGGAAGGCCAACTGGGGCCACGTTCCCATGACCCAGCACGAAGTGGAGCACACCGTCAAGAATCTGCGCCAGTTCGCCGATCCGGATTTCATCTTCGTTGCCGAGCAAAATGGCGTGCCGGTAGCGCTCTCCCTCACGCTGCCCAATGTCAATCGTCCATTGCACAAAGCCTATCCCAACCCCAAAACGCCAGAATTGTGGACGCTGGCAAAATTCCTGTGGTACAAGCGCAGCATGGTAAACGCAGTGCGCTTTATTTTGCTTGGCGTGCTGCCCGAGCATCGCATGTCGGGCATCGATGGCGTGCTGATCTACAAGACGCTTGAGATGATCGCAAAAAAGGGCTACATTGGCGGTGAAATGTCGTGGATCCTGGAGACGAACGATGCGATGAACCGCATCAACGCCCTTTCGGGCGGCCGTGTTTACAAGAAATATCGCATCTATGATTTCCCAATCGGCTGAGGCCGGCTTGCACATGCACGCCACACGTGAGCGCCAGGCTCATATCAACGCGCGCAAGCATCAGCAGCGCGTCCGGCTTGCCCTTTTCCTCACCGACATCATCCTCATCAACATTGCCTTCACGGTGGGCTTCGTCATGCGCTACCAGTGGCAGTGGTTCCGCGACATTTCCTTCGCCGCAACGCTCAGGGAATACCTGCCCATCCAGGTGTTGTTTAACATCGCATTGCTGGGTTTCTTCTGGCTGGATGGAGTGTATGCGCTGCGGCGCTCGCCGGCGTGGCTCGATCAAATCTGGACCATCACCAGCAGCGTCATCAAAGCCACCTTCGTAGTGTGGGTGGCAATTTTCATCTACGGACCGGTGGTGTATTCGCGTTTGCTCATCATGCAGGCCGGCATGTTGCTCATTTTGATGATGGGCATCTCACGGTTGGTGCGCGCCTGGTATGACGCGCATCAGCGCAAGAAGGGCGTGGGAGTGGCAAATGTGATCATCGTGGGCGCCGGCGAACTGGGACGCGCGGTGATGCGCACGCTGTTTGCGCGACCCGAGCTGGGCTATCGCTGCGCCGGCTTCGTCGACGATGATCCGTATCGAGGACGCACCGACATCGGTCGCTTTGCCGCCCTCGGCGAGGTGTCAGCGCTGCCAGAAATCCTGCGCCGGCACGAGATCGACGAGGTTGTCATCACGCTGCCGTGGTCGGCGCAACCCAAGATTGTGGAGGTGATCGAGCAATGTGACGCGTTCGGCGCAAAGCCGCGCGTAGTGCCATCACTGTTGCAGATGAACCTCAACCGCATCGATGTAAACGACTTCGGCGGCATCCCCATGCTCAGCGCACATGACAGCGACATCGGCCCATTCAACCGCGCCTTCAAGCGCGCTGTCGATGTCGTGATCGGCGCGCTGATGCTGCTGCTCAGCTCACCGCTGATCGCGATTGCAGCGATTGCAATTCGCATCGAATCACCGGGGGCGGTGATCTTCAGCCAGTCGCGCGCCGGCAAGGACGGCAAGCCGTTCCAAGTCTACAAGTTGCGCTCGATGTTCAAAGACGCCGACCGATTGAAGGAACAGCTGAAAGACATGAACGAGGTCGATGGGCCGATGTTCAAGATCCGCGAGGACCCGCGCCGCACGAAGGTGGGCCGGCTCATTCGCAAACTCAGCATCGATGAGTTGCCACAGTTCTGGAATGTGGTGAAGGGCGATATGAGCATTGTCGGGCCGAGGCCGGCGCTGCTGGAAGAGGTGGCGCAATACGACGAGTGGCATCACGAGCGCCTGCGCGTGAAGCCCGGCATCACCGGCCTGTGGCAGATCAGCGGCCGCAGCGAGTTGACCTTCGATGAGATGGTGCTGCTCGACGTGTACTACATCGATTCGTGGTCGCCCTCGCTCGACTTCAAGATCATGCTGCGCACCGTGCCGCATGTCTTGAGCGGCAGAGGGGCGTATTAGGGAGGCTGGGTTTCAGGCGCGTTTCAGATGGAGGATCTGCCGCCCAGAGCCACCTCACCCCGCCAGAATCATCCGCGCTGCAAGATAGGCCGTCACCAGGCCGAACAACAACATCGACGCGCCCATGATGCGATATACGCGCAGGGTGAATTGCGCGCCGCGCTTCTCGTACATGCGCTTGCCAATCGGGTCGTATTGCATGAGGTCGTCCAGCGACTTGCGCAATCCGCCCCAGCCATTGAGGATGAGTAACAGCGCGAAGATCGCGCCAATGATACCGGCAGCCATTTTTGATTTCCGAGTGCTGAGTTGCAACGTTCTACAGTCTGTGTTGATTATAGAATTGCCGGCGATGGCGAAGAAAAATCCAGCACCCAGCACTCAACCTTCCACATCGCGCACAGTGCGCATCGGTCTGGTGCAGGAAAAATGGCGGCCCGACGCGGCAAAACATGCCGCTGCATTACGCAGGGGCGTGTTAAAGGCGGCAGCGCAAGGCGCGCAGTTGGTGTGCCTGCAGGAGCTGACGCTGCATCGCTACTTCGGCGACGTGATGGACAAGACATTGTTCGCGCTGGCCGAGCCGCTGGGCAGTGGGCCGACCAGTCAACTGTGCAGCGCGCTGGCGAAGGAGGCCGGCGTCTTCGTCGCCGGCTCGCTCTACGAGAAAGGCGCGCCACTAAAGAAGGCGCTGCGCACCGGCATCCCGCACTTCTACAACACCGCCGTCATCTTCGACCCGCAGGGCAGGCTGCACGGCTTCACCCGCAAGCAGCACATCCCGCGCGGCACAGGCTACGAAGAAGAGTTCTACTTTGAGCCGGGTGACTCCGACTATCCCGTGCATGACCTCGGCTTCATCAAGTTGGCCATACCAACATGCTACGACCAATGGTTCCCCGAGATGGCGCGCATCTGTGCGTTAAAAGGCGCCGAATTGATCGTTTATCCCACCGCCATCGGCAGTGAACCGAATTTCCCAAAATTCGACTCGCAATCGCGCTGGCAAACCATGATGGTGGCGCACGCCATCGCCAACGGGGTGTTCGTAGCCGCGGTGAACCGCACTGGCAAGGAAAAACTGGTCAAGTTCTATGGCTCGTCGTTTGTGTGCGACCCAACTGGCAACATTCTGGCGCAGGCTCCGCGCAACACGCCGGCGGTAATCGTCGCTGACCTCGATTTCAGCGTGTTCAACTTCTGGCGCGCCCTCTTCCCACTGATTGAGCAGCGCAAGCCGGCAACCTACCGCGCACTCATCGCCTGACCGCCACACAGCCACAACACTTATGTTCCAAAATTTGCGTTACGTACGAAGGTTGAGTATCTTCTAGCCCATGCATTGGGAAAGGGCTTCGGAAGACATCTACATCTTCACCAGCGATCGTTACGCACAAGTCACCGCCAGCCTCATCGTTTCCGGCAACACCGGCATATTGATCGACACGCTGCCCTTCCCCGCAGAAACTGCCCAGATCGCGCTGTTCGCTCGCAAGCGGTGTCCCGACGGGGTGCGCTTCGTCATCTACACCGGCCACGAAGCCGACCACGTGTATGGCGCGTTCCTCTTCCCGCGAGCCGAGATCATTGCGCATGAAATCTGCCGCGACGTGCTGATTGAGCGCGGGTTTGCGGCGCTGGAGCGCGCCAAGGCACAGTCACAGGAATTCGGACCGGTGCAACTGCGCCTGCCCACCTTCACGTTTCGTGGCGGCAGCACCACGCTGCGTCTGCCCGGCAAGACGCTGGAAATCATCCACTCGCCCGGCCACACGCCGGATTCGGTCTCGGTGCTGCTGCATGAAGAGCGCGTGCTGTTTGCCGGCGACACCGTGATGGCGCTGCCAACGGTTGCCAACGGCGACCCCGAGCAGCTCAAGCAGTCGCTCGACATGATCGGCGGCATGCAGCTTGAGAACATCGTGCAGGGGCATGGCGAGATGATCCTGCGCGGCGAGATCAAGGACAACATGAAGCGCGCAACGAACTATCTGGACAACGTGCGCGCAAAAGTGCAAAAAGTAATCGACGCCAATGGCAAGCGCGACGACGTGAAGGCCATCACGATTGAGCAGTGCGGGATGCAGCGCGTGCTGCTGAACGGCATGGTGGTGGCGCTGCATCAGGCGAATGTGCTGGCGCTGTATGACCGCATGATGGTGGAACAGGGCAAGCTCGCGCCGGCGACGCCCGAGGTGGTCGCGCCGGCAAAACCCGCGAAGACAAAACCTGCGCCAGCAGCCAAAAAATCACTCGCCAAGAAAACCGCCGCCAAAAAGCCAGCCACCAAACCCGCAAAGAAACCAGCGGCCAAAAAACCAGTCAGCAAGCCGGCGAAGAGAACAAGCACCAAGACTCCATCCACCAAGGCTGCCGGCAAGACCACAAGCAAAGGAAGGTAACGCCGCATGAGCGTGTTGCAGGCCGCCGTGATCGCTTTTTTCTACGCTTTTGCGCGATCATCCTTCAACGCCGGCCTCGGCAGGTATGTGCTGTCTCAGCCGCTGATTGCCGGCGCGATCGCCGGCGCGCTGCTGGGCGACCCGCTGCGCGGCGCGGTCATCGGCGGTGCGCTCAACCTCAGCACCCTCGCCCTCAGCCAACTACGGTTGAATTTTGGCGTGGATGTCGCGCTGATCGGCTATGTCGGCGTGCCGCTGATGATGCTGAGCGGCTTGCAGCCCGACGCGCCGCAAACCGCCGCGCTATTCGGCGCGCTCATCGTCATCGGTGTGTTGCTCAACTTCGTGCGCGGCCTGTTCAACTCCGTTGTCGCACATTGGGCGGATTACTTCGCCGACCTTGGCAACATCGACACAGTGGCGTCGCTGAACATCGTGCCGACACAAATCTGGCTCATCGTCATCTCGTTCGTGCCGGCGCTCGTCATCCTGTTGTTCGATGCGCCATCGATCATCTTTCTTTCAACCAACATCCCGCCCTGGGCGCAGACTGCGATGAACGTGGCGCGGCACTTGCTGGCCGCGCTCGGCATTGCGATGAGCTTGCGATTGCTGTTGCAGGGCAGCAGCTTCGCGTATTTCCTGATCGGCTTTTTGCTCGCGCCGGCGCTCGGGTTGGCGCCAGCGACGCTGTTCGGCGGCAGCCTCGCGCTCATCCACGCCTACCTGGCCCGCCGGCGCACCGACACCAACACCAATGCACTGGTGCAAGACGTGATGCCCTCCGATCAGGCCATCACCTACAACCCACAGAAGCGGCTGGGCTTTGCAGAGTTGCAGGCGTCATTCCTGCTGTGGATGTTCTTCCACGACGCCGGTGACAACTTCGAGCGCCGGCAGAACATGGGCGTAGCGGCTGCGCTGGCGCCGGTGGCGCGCCGGCTGACCGACACACTGGAAGACCGCGTAGCCATGCTGCGACGCAACCTGATGCTGTTCAGCAGTGAGTGGACGTTTGGCGCGTCGCTGATCGGCGCGAGCGCCGCACTGGAAGAGCGCCGCGTGAATGGCGAACTGATCAACGATGCTGAATTGGTAGGCGCGCGGACAGGTGTGATGGCCGGCTTCGATGTGGTCGGCAACGCCATCATGACCGGCGCGATCACCTCGCTGCTGGTGGCGATTGGCGCGGAACTCGCGCGGCGCGGCTCGCTGCTGGGGCCGTTTTTGTTTGCGGTGGTGCAAGCTGTCATCGTCATCGCAGCCGGCTTTGCCAGTTTCCGGCTCGGCTACTCGCTCACCCATCGCTTTGTGGACGAGGCGCGGGTGACGAACTGGCTGCGGCCGGCGCTGTTCGGGGCAATGCGGCTCGGCGCATTCACGCTCGGCGCGCTGGTCACCTCATTCGTTCCGCTCACATTGCCGCAAGGCGCAGTCATCACCATCGGCGCGGCAACGCTGCCGCTCCAGGGTCGCGTATTCGACAGCATCATGCCCGGGCTGTTGCCGCTGGTGACGACGCTGATTTTGTGGTGGTTGCTGCGTCACCGGCGCGCCAGTCCGGGCGTGCTGGTCGGCGCATGTCTGGTGATCGCGCTGCTGGCCGGCGTGGTGGCCGGCATCACGCGCTGGGCGTGATCTTGAACCACTCCCACGAAACCTGCGGCAGTCATCCATGAAATTCGAGGTTGGTCATCATTTGCTGATTGCGCATGAGGGACAGGCGGTGTAACCTGCCAACATGAAATCTGCCCTGCGCAATCGCACACTGCTCAGCTTTGCGCTTGCCCACTTCAGCGTCGATCTGTGTTCCGGCGCATTACCCGTCATCATGCTCTTTCTTGCGCCAAAGCTCGATCTGTCGATCGCGCAGGTTGGCTTTGTCATCAGCGCATATTCCATCAGTTCGTCGCTCACGCAGCCGCTGTTCGGCTACCTCAGCGATCGCACCGGCGGCCGCTACCAGTCTGCTATCGGCCTCGCGATGATCGCCATCTTCCAGGGCATGCTCGGCTTTGCCACCAGCTACGCCATGTTGCTGGCGATGGTGATGCTGGCTGGCTGCGGCTCGGCCGCCTTTCACCCTCACGGCGCATCGGGCGCGACGCGCGCCGGCGGCAACCGTAAATCGTCGTTCATGGCTGTGTTCATGCTGGGCGGCAACAGTGGCTACGCGCTGGGGCCGGTGATTGCGGCGGCCGCCATGACAGCCTTCGGCGTGCATGGCAGCGCGGTGATCAGCCTGATTGGGCTGGCGCTGGTGCCGCTGGTGCTGACTGCGCAGGGTGCGCATGAGGCGCATCACACTGCCGCAAAAGGCAATGCAATCGCCGGCAGCATCCGCACCTTCAGCGTCCTTGCCGTGATTGCGCTAATGGCGATCATGTTCCTGCGCGCGTGGACACAATCGTCAATCACAACCTACATCCCCGTGTTCTTCACACAGATCGCCGGCTTCAGCGTGGGTGAAGCCAGTCGCATCTCCAGCGTGAACCTATTTGCACTGGCTGCCGGCGGGCTGGTGGGTGGCTTGCTGGCCGACCGCTTCGGCGGCCGGCGTGTGATGATCCTTTCATGGCTGATCTACGCGCCGGCGGTGCTGCTGATGTTCAACCTGCCGGATGCGCGGGTGTATTTGCTCGCAGCGGTGGCCGGCTTCGTGGCTGGCGCGTCATGGCCGCCTTTGATCGTGATGGCGCAAGAGTTGTTTCCAAAGAACGCCGGCGTGGCATCGGGCATTGCACTGGGATTTGCATTTGCAATGGGCGGCATTGGCACGGCAATTACCGGCTGGCTGGCACTGCCGGAGCATTTGGGGTTGGCCAACGCACTGATGTTGCTCTCAGTGCTGCCTTTGATTGCTGCGCTGCTGGCGTTGCTGCTGCCGCGCGACCCACGTCACGCGCCGGTGGTGCAACCCGCCGGACAAACTTGACCCCTAGCGCAACAATTACCACTATTGCACTATGAAATCACACCTTGCACGCGAATTTGGCCTGTCGGTTTTGCTCATCAACATGGTTTTTGTCATGACCGCATGCAGCGCGCTTCCCGCCTCCCCAAGGGTTGCCAATGCCGCCGCTCAACCCACTTTGATGCCGGCTGTCACGCCGGGCAAGATCATTGAGCCGGTGGGCTACGTAAAGGCGCACGATCCGGTGATGGCCAAGGACGGCGATCGCTACTACGTCTTCACCACCGGCAGCCGCATCCCCATCTTGTGCAGCACAGATATGACGACATGGGAGTTTTGCGGGCGTGTGTTCAAGGAAACCCCGAAGTGGGTGCGCGATGCAATCCCGGGCATAGGCGATCTGTGGGCGCCAGACATCTCATTCATCAACGGCAAGTGGCGCCTGTATTACGCCGGCAGCACCTTTGGCAAAAACCGCTCGGTGATCGGGCTGGCAACGAATACGACGCTAAATCCCGACGACCCGAAATATGCGTGGGTCGATGAGGGTCTGGTGATGGAATCGAAGCCGGCTGACAACTTCAATGCCATCGACGCAAACGCGGCCTTTGATGAAAAGGGTGAGCCTTGGCTGGCATGGGGCAGCTATTGGAGCGGGTTGAAGTTGCGCCGGCTGGATGCAAAGACGGGCAAGCCGGCGGACGACAACATCGTCAGCCTCGCCGGCGGCCGGCCCAGCCCCAACGCCATCGAAGCGCCGTTCATCATCCGGCGCGGCGCGTATTTCTATCTGTTCTTCTCAGCCGACTTCTGTTGTCGCGGCATCGACAGCACCTACAACATTCGCGTCGGTCGATCCGAGAAGATAGGCGGGCCGTATGTGGACAAAGACGGCAAGAAGCTGCTGCAAGGCGGCGGCACACTGGTGCTGGCCGGCGACAAACGCTGGCGCGGCCCAGGCCACAATGGCATGCTCATCGAGGATGGCATCTACTGGATGGTGTATCACGCCTACGACGCCAACCAAATTGGCATCGCCAAGTTGCGCAT
>JBDHWI010000137.1:0-10605 GCA_039810125.1 Thermoflexales bacterium
AGTCGGCATCGCTTTCGAAATGGCGAAACGTGAAGCCGGCCACTGTTGGCAAGGTCACGGGTGTTGTTTCAATCGTCATCATTCGTTCTCCCTCGTCATGCGTCATCTGTCCTGCGTTCCAATCGCATGCCGCATCCATACGTTCGGCTCGATGTATTGCGCGCAGTCGCTATCGCGGTCGACGATGAGCGGGGCGAGCGCGCCGGCAATGGCATACGCGCCACTTTCGGGCATCGGCAATCCCGTCCAACGTTCCCAATCCGCCACCGGCGCTTCGATCAGCATCGAGCGCGGCGCCACTTTTTCGATCGTCGCCCCGAGCCGCCAGTGTGTGCGCAGCCAGGCGTCGAATGGCTCACCCTTGTCATTCGTCCACCCGATGTAGTGCAGCATCGGAATCAATGGATAAAGCGCCTTCTGCGATGGACGCACCGGCGCGACGAGCGTGGTGAAGCCACGCAACTCCGCAATCGCTCGCATCTCCATCAGCACCCGCCGGCTCACGCCCTTGCCACGATATGCCGGATGCACCGATGCCTCGACTGCCGAGATCATGTTCGGCGTCCAGCCGGCGCGCAGCGTCTCCACCGCGCGCTCAAACATGGCATCCCAGCCATCGTCGGGCAGTTCGCGCCCTTCTTCCCAAAAGAACGGCAACGTATGGCCGACTGCGACCAGCGCGCCGGCGTCGTCCTTCAACACGAATTGATATTCAGCAAAGTCGTCTTCCAGATGGCCCCACAGGCGGCCGGCCACTGGGTCGTGGAACATGAATTCCGGCCAGGCGTGGCGCTTGACCGCGTCGAAGATCATGTCCTTCAACGCCGGCTCGTCGGCATAGGTCACACAAGAAAGGTTCATTTTTGACTCTTTGGGTTGATGATTTGCGAATTCAGATCGCTTTGCGATAGGTGAATGAGCGAGTGTCCACGCGGTAGCCCAAGCCCTCGTAGAGCCTGAGCGCGCCGTTCGGGTTTTGCGCATCCACACCCAATGCGGCCTCAGCCATGCCGGCATCCTTCAGCACTTGCATCGCCCGCACGATCAGCGCCTTTGCCAAACCCTGCTTGCGCCAGGGCCGGCGCACGAAGATCGGGTCTGTCCAGCCACGCTGAGTGCCATAGGCCTCGTTGTCGCGCTGAATGATCGTCACATTCACCTCGCCGGCGACCTCGTTTGTCGTTGTGTCCCATGCCACCTGGCACAGTTCCGGCTGGTGATCCGGCCAATCCAAATAGCGTTGCCAATCGTCCTCAGTCTGTTCGCGATGGCCCCAGTGATCGCGAAAAGCTTCGTTGCGCGCTTCCCAAACGGCGCGGTAATGCTCACGTTGCTTGGGGCGCACCTCGATGCCTGCCGGCAACGGCAGGTCTGGGATCGGTTCGTCCAGCGATCGCACCATCAGATAGCTGTAACGCACGGTGCGGTAGCCAAGCTGCTCCAGGATCGCGATGTGGGCTGGCGCTTTCTCCGTGACGTAGGCCTGCATGAAGCGCGGGCCGGCGTGCGGCACAGCCCGCGCAATTTCACCAGCGCGTCTTTCTGCCCACTGCAGCAAGGCGTGATTGAGACCAGCCTCGGTCAGCGCCGGCAGTTCGCAGCAGACATGCGCGAAAATCTGATCGCCCTCATCGTTGATGAAGTGATACAGGCGCGCGAAACCCGCCGGCTCGCCATTCACCTCAGCGATCAGCGCGTCGCGACACAGGTCAAAGGTGTCGTCGGTCATCATGTCGTTGACCAGCTCTTCGCTCGACATCTGAAACGGCAAACCGTGCGCAGCGTTGAAAGCATTCTCGATGTTTGCGATGTGCGCGTAATCGCCGGCGTCGCGAAACAAGCGGAAGCGCAGGCCGTCGATGGCCAGCGCAGCTTCCCATTCAATTGCAGTCATGTCTCTCCCCTCACCTCAACCCTCTCCAGTAGGAGAGGGCGCCCATATCAAAACGCCAATTTGATTTGTCATCCAATCAGCAAGTCACACTAGACAATCAACACACCTTCGTCCTTCTTCTCGTGTGCTTCCTGCTGTCTCTCTTCGCTTTTCCGTTGCGCGCCAATCGCAGGGATTGAGAGCGCAATCAGCAAAAACAAGAGAATCAAGGCAATCACCACATTCATGGCAACCCTCCGCATCCTGGCGGCCGGCTGTCCTCACGCCGCCACCCACCCCTCTTCGCTTCCATCCACCGGTGTCGTCTCGTCTGGCTGCTCATCAGCCACGTGGTCTGCAATCACATCGCGCGCTTCCTGGTCGCGGAATTGCAGGTCATACAGGGCGTGATATTCGCCGCCCAGCGCATACAACTGCTCATGTGTCCCCTCCTCCTCCACTGCGCCGTCCTTCAGCACAATGATCTTGCCGGCGTTCTTCACCGTGCTCAACCGCTGCGCAATCACGATGCTGGTGCGCCCCTTCATCACCTCGGCCATTGCGGCCTGAATCACCGTCTCGGTCTGCGTGTCCACCGCGCTGGTGGCCTCATCCAGAATCAAAATGCTCGGATTCATCAACACCGCCCGCGCCAACGCCACGCGCTGCTTTTGTCCGCCGCTCAGGCCCACGCCGCGTTCACCCACCTTGGTGTCGTAGCCCTTCTCCAATTTCATGGCGAACTCATGCACCTGCGCCACCTTCGCCGCCGCGATCACCTCGTCCTCGCTCGCTTCCGGCTTGCCGAAGCGGATGTTGTCGCGCAAGGTTGCGCTGAACAGGAAGGTCTCCTGCGGCACCAGTGCCATGCGCGCGCGCAGGTCAGCCAGGGCGTATTCGCGCACATCGACGCCATCGACAAGGACGCGACCGCCGGTGACATCGTAGAAGCGCGGCACCAGGTTGATCACGCTGCTCTTGCCGCTGCCCGTGCCACCCAGAATCACCACTGTCTCCCCCGGGTTCACTGTCAGCGCCAGCCCCTTCAGCACCGGTGTGCCCGGGTCGTCTGGGAAACTGAAATCGACGTTGTCGAAGGCCACGCTGCCGGCCTGAGGCCGCGTCTTCAGTGCCCCAGATCCTTCGGGTCGAACCGGATCAGTGATCGTCTCCTTCGCGTCATAGATCTCGAACAGGCGCTTGCACGACGCCACCGCCTGCCGCGCGATGCTGACAAACCACCCCATCAGGCGAATCGGCCAGATCAGCGACCAGATGTACCAGGTGAACGCAGTGAACACGCCAAGCGTGAGCGAGCCCTCGATGATGCGCAGCGAGCCGGCAAGCAACAGCATCAGGAATGCCACGCCGCTGATGAAGTCCATCGTCGGATAGGCCGCCGCCTCCAACATGCCGCGATCGATGTTCTTCTGGCGATTCAGCGCATTCTCGCGCTCGAACTGCGTGACGGCGTAGCCCTCGCGACCAAACGCCTTGACCACACGCACGCCGCTCACGTTCTCCTGCAGCACGCTGGTCAGCCGGCCCATCTGCTCGCGCACCGCGTCCCATGCCGGATCCAGCTTCATGCGGAAGCGCACCAGCGGGAAATACATCAGCGTCATCGGCGCCAGCACCAGCAACGTGAGTTGCCAGTCCAGCATCAGCAGCACGATGAGCGTAAAGACGAAAGTGCTGATCTCGGTCACCATGGCGGTGAAGCCGAAGGCGACAAACTGCTCGACTGCGTCCATGTCGCCCAACATGCGGCTCATGATCTGGCCGGTGGGCATGGTGGTGTAGTACGAGAAGGGTAGGCGCTGCAATTTGCGGTAGAGCGCGTTGCGCAGATCGCGCACGATGTCGGCGCCGACGGTGCCTTGCCACACGCCTTGCAAGTAATAGAACACGCTGCGCAGCGCGGCAAGACCGAGCAGCAAACCGCAGAACAACACCACCGCGCCCATGTCCTTCTTCAAGATGCCGTCATCCACCGCGCGACCCAGCATCTGCGGGACGAGCAGGTTCGTGCCAAGGCCGCCGGCGGTGAACAATAGCGTCAGCAGAATGGCAAACCAATACGGTTTGGCGAATGGGAACAATCGTTTCAAATAATTCATGACAGTTCAAATTTCAGCGCGTTGCGACGAACAAATCCAGAATCCACATAATTCGCCACCTTATAGGCGGCACAAAGCGACGACGAATGACACCAACAGCCGAGAGACCGACCCGCCGGCGGTGTGACAACGAAAGAGCGAAGCAAACAAAAAGCCACAGGCGGGGACTGTGCCTGTGGCTTGGGTTCAAAAATTGCGTGAGTGCAAACTCAGGCAGGCATCTTTGGCCGGCGACAGGCGCAGTACGGCAAGGAAACGGCAAAACCGCCGCCGATCTGCATCTGGAAGAGGATGTAATCCATTACCATTTGTTTTTCCTGCGCCTCCTTTGTCAAAGATAAAAAGCCAGTGAGGAGAATATCACGGCGAAGGCAGGTTCGTCAATGGATTTCCCTGACGAATTTGCAAGATAGTTGAAAGTTCGTCCAACAAATCATGCCCGCCGGCGGGCATACCGGATTACAGCAATCGCCCCAGGTAGATCACCACGATTGCCGACAATCCCCATAAGATGAATGCGGCCTGCAACGGACGATCCCTCAGCGCCAACTCGTCCGGTGCGCCGCCCTCATGCTTCACATGCACCAGATACAAGTAGCGAAACAGGCCATACACCACGAACGGCACCGTCAGCATCATCAGATGGTTGTCCGGCAACTGCGGGGCGGAGAACGTATAGAACGTATAGGCCACGATCAACGCGCCAGTGACGATGGCGATGATCTGGTCGAGCAGCGGCACGGTGTATTCACTGAGGATGGCGCGGGTGGTGGCGCGGCCATCCAGTTCCACCAGTTCGGCGCGGCGCTTGCCAAAGCCGATCAGCAAAGCCAGCAAGGCCATGCAGGTAAACAACCAGGGTGAGAAGCGCTCGGCTTCAACCAGGGGAATGCCGGCAGCCACCCGCAGCACGAAGCCGGCAGCCAGGAACAGCACGTCCAGAATCACGATGTGCTTGACTTTGAAGGTGTAGGTCGTGGCGACGATGAAGTAGGTGAGCGCGACCAGGCCGAACATGGTGTTGGTGAGGAAAGCGATCAGCAGGCCGGCAGCCACCAGCACGACCGCCCACGCAATGGCGAGCGGCACCGGCACATCGCCGGCGGCAATCGGGCGGTGGCGCTTCTTTGGATGGGCGCGGTCAGCCTGCACGTCGGCGCTGTCATTCACCAGATACACCGCGCTGGACAGCATGCATAGCACGATGAAACCGATGATCGTTGCAACCAGCGGCGCCGGCTGCAACAATTTGGCGTCGAACACCAGCGCCGCAAAGACGAAGATGTTTTTGGTCCACTGCTTCGGCCGCATGCTGCGCAACAGGCCAGACGCCACACGCCCAACGCCCGGTGATGCCGCCACTGCCTCATTCGAATCCATGGCGGGAATGATAAGCGATTGGCAATCTGCAAACGGGTGATGCGACAGTGACCCGCCACAAATTGCCAATTACCCATTACCATTTACCCAGATGAATCGATTCGAGGACCTGGCTCAGCAGTTGATCGAGACATCGCTTGCGCGGGCGATGGGCGGCAAGCTGGGCGGCAACGAGGTGCTGCGCGCCATTGTCCGTGCCATCGAGGATGCCCAGGCGGAAGGCGCATTGCCAGCGTCCCCAAACCACTTCTGGGTGACGCTGAATGACAACGACCTGCGCGAATTGGAGCGCACACAACCGCGTATCGCAGAAGAGATGTCCGAGAGCATACGTCAAATCATGCTCCAGATGGGGCTGCGGCTGGATGCGCCGCCGCGCGTGCTGTTGTGGGGCAGCCCGAACGTGCCGGCGCATCACCTGAGCGTGAAGGCGCGCCACATCAGCAACAGCCTGCCGCAACAGGACACCGCGGTCACGCCGGCAATCGGCGCACAGTTGCCGCGCAAACCATTCTTGATCGTAGATGGCCGCCGGCACATCAACCTGACCAGCACCACTGTGCGGATTGGACGCGCGCACGACAATGATGTGATCGTGGACGACCGTCGCGTGTCGCGCAAGCATCTGGAGTTGCGCTGGCAGGATGCGCTGGGCAAATTCCTGGCGGTGGACGTAGGCAGCAGCGGCGGCACGTCGCTGAACGGTTACGCCATCCAGCAATGCACGCTGGAAGCCGGCGATGTGCTGTCGCTGGGCGGTTTCGAGCTTATCTACGGCGAGGAGTTTTCGCTGAGCAGCACCGGCACGTGGGATGCGCCGGCGTGATTCTGTAGAATGCAAACCATGATCGACAGAATCAAGGCTTTCGCAGCGGCAAGGCCGCGTCTGGCAGCATGGATTGCGCTGGCAATCGGCATGGTCATCATTCTGGTCATCGCCGCGCGCGATGTGGGGTTGCTGTGGAACCAGTGGCTGTTCCTGATTCTGGCGACGATCGGGCTGGCCGGCCTGTGCGTGTGGATCATCGGCTGGGAAAGCAGCGAAGGCGCAGATTCCGACGAATCACCGAGCGAACAGAAGGCGCCGGAGCAACCCAAACCACCGGAGCCGGCCTTGAGCGCCGGCGCACAAAAAGAAGCCAAGTGAGCGAAAAAGGGTCGCAGCGCACAGAGCGCCGCGACCCTTTGCCCTTGTATCTATTGCACACACCTCGCGCCGAGCAGCGCAACCAATTCTGCGCGCAATTCAGCGCAATCGCGCGTGGTGTCGTTGGGAAAGTCGATGTTCATGTCTTTGCCGCCATTGCGCAAGGCGATCACAAAAGGCTGCTCACCCTCGTATTTGCGCAGCGTCTGAATCACCGCTTCCAGCTTCGCAACATCGCTCTTTGGGTCCCCATTGCGATGCATCACCACCACCAGCGGCTCACGCGTCGCGATCAGCGGCAGGTCTTGCGCGCGGGGGTGCGGGTTGGTCGTCGGCTGTGATGCGCCATTGGCGATTGGTTGATGGCGCGCCGGCGCGCCATCAACCAACACGACCTGAACGACGTGATTGACTTGCTGCTCTTCCTCGCTGTCATCATTGAACGAGGCGTCATCAAACGCCGAAAGGTCGTCATCCGCCGGCCTGGCAAACGCCGGATCAGCCTCGATCGAACCTTCCGCCGGCAACGGCGCGCCCTCGCCATCATCGACGAATGACACGTCATCAAGCGCCGCGATCGACTGCAAATCGGAGGTTGATGCAGGGGGTATGACGCCAGGTGTCACATCCATCGCGTAGAACGCCTGGATGGCGTCTTCGCTCACGCCGGTGCTGCCGATGTCGTCCCAACGATCATCTGCGCGGTAATACACTTTCGCAGCATCCGCATCGGCGTTGCGAGCCACCTCAAAGGAGTCGCTCACGCGCTCAACGAGGATCTTCGCTGCGCCGCCCTCCGGCACCTCGGCCTTGCCGGCGATCAGCACGATCTTGTCTTTCACCAGCTTATCCTGATATTCATCCCACGTGCGCGGGAAGATGGTCAGTTCGATGCGACCAAACAGGTCTTCCATCTCGCCGAAGGCCATGGATTTGCCGGCCTTGGTGGTGTGCGGGCGAATGAATGAGATCACGCCAGCCATCAGCACCTTTTGTCCATTTTCTGCCGGCCCGAGTTGGCTGCTGTTGTGCGTCACCTGCTCCTGCAGGGCATCCAGCGAGGCCTGTAGTGGATGCTCCGACACATACGTGCCGATCAACTCCTTCTCTTCCTGCAGCAGTTGCTTGCGCGGGATATCCTTCGCGTTCTTCGGCAGCACGATCAGGTCGGTCTCGATGCTTGTATCGAGGCCGCCAAACAGCATGCTCTGGCCGCGCTCGGCGGCACGGCGCGCCGTCACTGCATTGCCGATCATCTGGTCGACCACCGCGAGCAACTGCGAGCGCGCGCCGAAGTCATCAAATGCGCCAACCTTGATCAGCGCTTCGAGGGCGCGCTTGTTCATCGTGGTCATGTCCACCCGCCGGCAAAAATCATCCAGCGATTTGAATCTGCCGGCTGGGCCTGTCGAAGGATTGCGCGCCTCGATGATTGCGTTCACGGGGCCGGAGCCTACGCCCTTGATCGCCATCAGGCCGAAGCGGATGGCGTCTCCACTCTTGCCCTCCTTCGCCGAACGGGATGGCGCTGAGTGGAGGTCCTCAATGGTGAAATCCTGCATCGACGCGTTCACGCTCGGCGGCAGAATCTTGATGCCGTGCTGCTTGGCGTCGCCGATCAGGCCGGTGATCTTCTCGGTATTGCCGCTCTCGACCGTCAGCAGCGCGCAGAAATATTCCAGCGGGTATTTGCCCTTCAGGTAGGCTGTCTGACAGGTGATGCTGGCGTAGATGGCGGCGTGCGATTTGTTGAAGCCGTAGCGCGCAAAGAATTCGATGTCGCTCCAGATCTTGTCGGCGATCTCAGAGGGATAGCCCTTTTTCACAGCGCCATCACGGAACTTGCTCTTGTGCTTGTCGAGTTGCTCTTTAACCTTCTTCGACACGGCCTTGCGGATGGTGTCGGCCTCGCCCATCGAATAGCCGGCGAAGTCGCGCGCCACGCGCATAATCTGCTCCTGATAGACCAGAATGCCCATTGTCTCTTCGAGCGCCGGCTTCAAATCGATGTGGTGATACGTGACGCCTTCTTCGCCATGCATGCGCTTGATGTAGGTCGGGATGTATTCGAGCGGGCCGGGGCGATACAGTGACAGTGCCGCAACGATGTTCTCAAAACGCTGCGGCTTCATCTGCATCATCAGATTTCTCATGCCGGTGCTTTCCACCTGAAATACGCCGGCCACATCACCGCGACTCAACACGTCATAGGTGACCTTCTCGTGAATGGGAATGTCATTGAGCGTGTATCTCTTGCCGCGCCGCTGCTCGATCAGCTCGCACGCCTTGCGGATGATCGTGAGCATTGACAAGCCGAGATAGTCCATCTTCAAGAGGCCAATGGATTCCAGGTGATTCATCTCGAACTGCGTGACCGCGTTCAAGTTGGGCGTGATGGGCGTGCCGGTCAGGCGGTGCAGCGGCGCATATTCGATCAGCGGCTTGTCGGCGATGACGACGCCGGCGGCGTGGGTGCCGGCGTTGCGCACTGCGCCCTCCACCAGCATGGCCTTGTCATACAGATTGCGCAGGTGATCTTCCGACTCATACAGCGCCTTGATCTCGGGCAACTCCAGCGCTTCCTTCAGCGTGACCGGTTTGCCAGGGATTGCCGGCACGAGCTGCGTCATGCGGTTCACCTCGGGCAGCGGAATGTCCAGCACGCGCCCGATGTCTTTCAGCGCCGCGCGCGCGGCCATCGTGCCAAAAGTGATAATCTGCGCGACATTGTCCTTGCCGTATTTCTCGATGGTGTAATCGACGAGCAGGTGGCGCTGGTCGTCGGGGAAGTCCATGTCGATATCCGGCATGGTCACGCGCTCAGGATTCAGGAAGCGCTCAAAGTAGAGGTCGTTGCTCACTGGCTCGATGTTGGTGAGCATCAGCACATGACTGACCATGCTGCCGGCGGCGCTGCCGCGCACATCCCACCAGATGCCCCTCTCGCGGCAGAAGCGAATCAGGTCCCACACGATCAGCATGTAGGTGGGGAAACCCATCGCCACGATGGTATCGATCTCGAACTGAAGGCGCTCGCGCAGCCGGCGCGGCGTCATGGCTGGATGGGCGTCGGCTACCGGCAGCGCCAATGGGCTGAGCGCGGTCAGCTTGATCGGAGCGTCCTCACCGAAATACACGATCTGGGAGGGGCGGCCGACAACCGCCAACCCTTGCGGAGCCGGCTTCCCGGTGTCAGCACGCTGGCTCGCGGCGACAAATCCATCTTCCGGCAGTGGTGGCTGCGCCTCGTGCGTCCATGTGCCATCCGCGCGCGCTGGAATGCCGTAGCGCACCTCGAAGCCAATCTCGCACAGGTAGCGCATGTAATCTGCATCAGTGGCAAAGCGCGCCGGCCGTTTGAAGTGCGGCAGGTGGAAGGTCTTGTCCTTCAACCTCACGTCACAGCGCTCAGCCAGTTCGACGGTGTTGGTGATGGCCTCTGGGCAAATCGGGTCGAACAGCGCCCGCATCTCCGCCTCGCTGCGCAGGTAATACGAATCGTCGTTGAACTTCATCCGCTTCGGATCGCTGTACAGCGACGTGGTCTGAATGCACAGCATCAGATCGTGCGGGATGGCGTCCTCGCGCTTGACGTAGTGCGCGTCATTCGTCGCAATGACCGGCGCGCCAAATTCCCTGGCCCATTCGATCACACGCTCATTGATCTGGCGAAACTCCGGCAGGTCATGCTCCTGAATCTCAAAGTAGAAGCGGTCCTTGAAGACATTCAGATACCACTGCGTCGCTTCTCGGGCGAGGTCGTGCTTGCCCTCCAGGATCAGACGCGGTATTTCGGCGCTAGGGCAGCCGCTGGTGCAGATGATGCCCTCGCTGAACTCAGCCAGCGCTGCGTGATCGATGCGCGGCTTGTAATAAAAGCCTTCGAGCTGCGATAGCGTAGCCAGCCGCATCAGGTTCTTGTAGCCGGTCTGGTTCATCGCCAGCAGCAGCAGGTGATGCGGGCTGCGGTCGAAATTATTGTCGCGGTCCTGCATGCGCCGGCCGCGCTTGGTGAGGTAAGCCTCCATGCCGATGATCGGCTTGACGCCGGCGTCTGCGCAGGCATCACTGAACTCGATCGCGCC
>JBDHWI010000138.1:0-10540 GCA_039810125.1 Thermoflexales bacterium
CGCAAATAGGTTGCAAGTAGGATACAAGCATGAGTTGGGCATTTCGAGTCGCGCATGTGCGGGGCATCGACATCAAGGTGCACATCACCTTCTTCCTGATCTTGATTCTGGGCGGCCTGCAATGGGCCGACAGTGTGCCGGATAGTCCGCTGGAGGGCATGTTGTTCGGCGTGGTGTTGATGCTGCTGCTGTTCGTCTGCGTCACGCTGCACGAGTTGGGGCATAGCATCGTGGCACAGGGCTATGGCATCCCGGTAAAGGAGATCATCCTGCTGCCACTGGGCGGCGTGGCGCTCATCAGCAAGCGACCAGAGAGGCCGCTGCATGAGTTGGTGATAGCCGCCGCCGGCCCGCTCGTCAACGCCATCATCGCCGCGCTGCTCTTTGGCGTGATCGCCAGCACCGGCACAACGCTCGCCAGCTTGAGCGATCTGGGCCGGCTGCTCAACGCCCCATCGCTCCAAACGTTGCTATTGTGGCTGCTGGCTGCCAATGTCTCGCTCTTCGTCTTCAATTTGATCCCGGCCTTCCCACTGGATGGCGGGCGCATCTTCCGCGCACTGCTGGCCATGTTCATCGGTTACCCGCGCGCAACGCGCATCGCCGCGATTGTGGGGCAGGTGGCCGCGGTTGGCCTGGGCATCTGGGGTGTCACCAGCGGCAACATCCTGCTGATTCTGGTGGCCGTGTTCATCTTCATGGGCGCCGGCCAGGAGGCAGCTGTGGCTTCACCCAATGCAACCAACGTGCTGAAGACCCTGCGTGTCGGCGACGCCTATAACAAGCACGCGCTGCAACTGCACATCGGCGATCGTGTGAGCAAGGTGGTCGATTACATCCTCACCAGCTATCAGCCTGACTTTGCAGTGATGCAAGGCAACACCGTGCTGGGCATCATCACGCGCGATGACGTGCTGCGCAACCTGGCCGTCGACCCGACTGACCGCTATGTGACCGAGATCATGCAGCGCAACCTGTTGCGCATCGACGCGAGCAAATCGCTGGAGGAGGCGCGACAGATGATAGCGGAGGCCGGCGCGCGTGTCGCCGGCGTGTTCGATGGCGCGCAGTTCCTCGGCCTGATCAACATCGACGACATCGGCGAGGCGTTTGCAGTGCTGACGTTCGTGCAGCAACAACAACAGTTGCGGCAGCGCACGAGCGCGCGGGTGTAGGGCAGGCGAATCGGCCATGAGTGACGGCACGCTGTCTATTTGGACCATCGGGCATTCGACGCGGACGATCACCGCATTCATCGAGATGCTCACTGCCCACAAGATCGAAGCCGTTGCAGATGTGCGGCGGTTCCCAGGATCGCGGCGGTATCCACAATTCGACCAGGACGCCTTGCGCGCGTCGCTCGCGGACGCGCATATCGCATACGAGCCATTTCCTGAACTCGGTGGCCGGCGCAAGCCGCGCCCAGATTCGCACAACACCGCCTGGTGCAACGCGTCCTTTCGCGGCTACGCCGACTACATGGAGACAGATGCATTTCGCGCAGGGATTGCGCGCCTGCTGGACCTGGCCGGCCGCGAGCGAACCGCGATGATGTGCTCCGAGGCGGTGTGGTGGCGCTGTCACCGAGCATTGATCGCCGATTTTCTCAAGGCAGAAGGCATTCAGGTGCTGCACATCCTCAGCGCGTCAAAAACTGAAGTCCACCCCTTCACTTCGGTTGCGCGCATCCAAGGCGGCCGCCTGTCGTATTCACCGGTCGATTGAAACGAAACGTTTATCAGACGGCTCTTTTCGCGCGCCACTGCGAGTTGCGGTCTTGGCGCCTCGCACTCACAGCCCCTTTCGCTGCTCTTCAAATTCATCGATGTGGCGCAGCATATCGACGCCGGCGCGGGTGATCTCGCGGCCCTTGCTGGTGATCTGAATCCAGCCGCGAAAGATCAGATACGGCTCGACGACTTCGGTAAGTTCCGCCGGCGTGTTCAAGTGCAGCGCGCCCACCAGCGCGGTCAACGACATTGGCTTGCTCGCCTCTCGCAGAATCCGCATCAGCGCCACATCGCGCTGGTTGATGCCGTTGAGATACGTGCCGCGACTGCGAATGACTTCGCGCACGATGTCATCAACCGTCTGATGCGCGTCAGCCACTGCGATGGCATCGTTCACATTCACTGCGATCTGCAAGGCTTCACGCGGCGTAAAGCGCGAGGCGTCAGCGATCATCTGACACAACTCAAACGCGATGTGCGGATGCGCGCGCTGCACGATCTGCGCCACCTCATCGCGGCCATAGCGGCGCAACTCGATGCGGTCGCAGCGCGTGAGTAGCGCGTTGGTCACTTTGCTCTCCATCGTCGTCGCCAGAATGAACGTGACCTGCTCGGCATTCAGGCGATAGCGCTGCGGGCGCTCCACCAGCATGGTCTTGTTATTGGCATCGGTCACGGTGAGCAGCGCTTCCTGCAACGGCACCGAGACCAGGTGAAACTCGTCGATGAAAATGACCATCGCCGGCAGCTTTACGGTGAGAATGCCGCCAACCTTGCCCATGGTTTCGGGCTGCAGCTTGTGGCCCTCGATGGTGTCGTTGATCATCGACGCCAGTTGCTCGCGTGTCTTCACCGAAGTGCCATCGACATTCAGAAAAGGCAACGAGAGAAAACGCGCAACGCGGCCGGCGAGTTCGGTCTTGCCCACGCTGGCCGGCCCACTGAACATGATCACGCGGCTGAGCCGGCCATCACCGCGCAGTTTGGCCGCCTTCAGCATGGTGCGCAGCCGGCTTACCGTGCCTTCATTGCCGATGAAGCCATCGAAGGCCAGGTCGAGTTGCGCGTCGATGTTCGCTTTGACATCGCCCAGCGCGTCGGCTTGTTCAGGCGTAATGTTGAGCAAGGACAGTTGCAGGTCCTTGATGGGTGAAGTCTTTGCCATGCTTGCGATAGAGCCGCCGATTATCGCCAATGAAGTGACGATTGCAAGGCTGCTGCTGCGGCCTGCGGTCAAAGGGCATGGTAGGCTTGAGCGAATGCGAAGGTGGAATCGACTGATCTTCATCGCAGCCATTGCGCTGGCCGCATGCGCCGGCAACACACCCGTCATACCGACGCCGCCTGCAACGCCGGCGACCGTGCCGGTGACGATTGTTGCCACGCCGATGAGCGCAACGGCTACACTGGCACCATCACCCACGCCGGCCGCACCAGCACAGGCAACCGCCACATCGCAGCCGGCGCAAGCCTCGCCACTGGCTACGCCGGCTTCACCGCAACCCATTCCCACCGAGACGCTCGTGCCACTGCCAAAGGTCTCGCTCAGCGACGAGGGCATCAACGTGGCAAACTACGACAACGCCAACATCGCCGCGCTGCAACCGTTCGGCTTCGGTTGGATTCAGGTCTTCAACCCGCCTGAATATCCCATCGCACAGTACAAGATCCTGCATCGCATCTCGCTTGGCAACGCAATCAGCGGACAGCCGGCAGACATCAACGCGTGGGCCGCGCAACTCGAAAATCTGGCTCGCGAGCGCAAGGGCATCATCAACGCCTATTCCATCGGCAACGAAGTCAACCTTTCGCGCGAGTGGGGCGGCAGGCAGCCTGACCCGTTGCTCTATACGAAGCTGCTGGCGATTGCGTATGCGCGCATCAAGAGCGCTGACCCTGACGCGATCGTGGTGAGCGCCGGCATTGCGCCGACCGGCGGCGATAGCGCCGACGCGATGGACGACTTGAAATATGCGCGCGCGATGTTCGAAGCCGGCGCTGCAAGCTTCATCGACGCCTACGGCTTCCATCCCTACGGCTTCGCCTATGAGCCGGAACGCGACGCGAATGACCCGCAAACGAAGGGTTTGACCTTTCGCCGCGCGGAGGCGCATCGCGCGTTGATGGAAGAGTTCGGCGCCGGCGACAAACAGATGTGGGCGACTGAATTCGGCTGGATCATCGATGCAAAAGAAGAGGGTTTGGACTGCGCGTGGCCGGGTCTCGATTGGCAGCGCGTGTCACGCAATCGTCAGGCAGAATACGTTGTGAAGGCGTATGATTTTGCTGCCAAAAACTGGCCGTGGATGGGGCCGATGTTCCTGTGGAATTACGACTTCAGCATGTCGCCGCAATACCCCGACCCCTGCGAACAGATGAAATTCTTCTCCATGCTCGATGAGCAGGGGCGGGAAAGGCCGCTGTTTGGCGCACTCAAGGCGTCGAGCAGCAAGTAAAAAGCCATGTGTGGACGCTATACCCTCACCATCGATCCGGCAGAGTTGATGGATCGATTCAACCTGACCAGCGCAGATGTCACAACACAGCCACGCTACAACATTGCGCCGACGCAAATGGTAGCCGTGGTGTATGACGAGTCGCCACGCACACTATCGGCGGCACAATGGGGCTTGATTCCTTCGTGGTCGAAGGATGCCAGCATCGGCTCGAAGATGATCAACGCGCGCGCTGAGACGCTGGATGAAAAACCGTCCTATCGCACTTTGCTGAAGAAGAGACGCTGCCTGATCCTGGCAGATGGCTTCTATGAATGGCAGAAGCACGAGGATGGCAGCAAGACACCCATGCGTATCACGCTGGCCGACGGCGCGCCCTTCGCGCTCGCCGGCCTGTGGGATGTCTGGAAGACGCCTGAAGGCGAGCGGCTGAAGACCTGCACGATCATCACCACCGCACCAAATGCGCTGATGGAGACGATCCACAATCGCATGCCGGCGCTGCTGGCGCGCGAAGCCGAAGCTGACTGGCTGAACAAGGCCAACGACGATCCGCTTTACTTGAAATCGCTGCTGGCGCCCTACCCCGCCGAGCGGATGAGGGCCTACGCTGTGTCGAAGGCCGTGAACAGTGTGAAGAACGACCAGCCGGCGATTATTGAGCCGGCGTAACCCATCCATACTCACGCTCTTCCATACCGCCTCCACAAACGTTGAAGTGTTCGATGCGCTGCTCAAACAGTTGGCGCCAGAAACACTAGTGACACACGTCGTCGATGAAGCGGTGCTGCGCGAAGCGCTGGCCGCCGGCGCGGTTACGCCGCATCTGGTTCAACATGTTAATGCCGCGATGGCAAATGTCTTGCGCGACAGCTCGTTCGTGCTTTGCACCTGCTCCACCATCGGCGGGCTGGCCGAAGCTGCCGGCCACAACGTGCTGCGCGTCGACCGCCCGATGGTCGAGAAAGCCCTTGGCATTGGCCGGCGCATCGCCATCGCCTTTACCTTGAAAAGCACGCTCGTGCCGACGCGCGAACTGGTCGAACAGGTCAGCGCAGAGATGCGCCGGCCAGTCGAGATTTGCGAGTGGTTCATCGAGTCGGCGTGGCCGCTCATGCAGCGCGGCGACAAGGTCGGCTACCTCGCCGAAATCGCGCGCTGTGTGAAAGCAAATATGCAGCGCGAACCAGTGGATGCCGTCCTGCTGGCGCAGGCGAGCATGGCCGGCGCAGAGCCGCTGTGCGCCGATTTGGTCGTGCCGGTGTTCAGCAGTCCACGCCTGGGTCTGGAAGCAGCGTTGAAGCGGATCGGCGTGAAGTAATGCTCCGCCCTCTCCCCCTTTTTGGGAGCAGCGAAAGGGGCTTAAACGGACCTATCAGACAGCTCGTTTTTGGCGCGTAGGGGTTGACATAGAATCATACGCATGACCAACCGACCGAAGACGCTGTTTGAAAAGATCTGGGACGCGCATGTGGTGGCGCAGGCGCCGGACAGCCCAGCCGTCCTCTACATCGATCTCCATCTGGTGCATGAGGTGACCTCGCCGCAGGCATTCGAAGGCTTGCGCAAGCGCGGCATCAAGGCGCGCCGGCCCGATCGCACCTTCGCCACGATGGATCACGGCATCCCCACCTTCGATCGCAGCCTGCCCATTGTCGACGAGATGGTGGTGAAGCAGATCACACAGCTCGAGCAGAACTGCAGCGACAACGACATCACCCTCTACGGCATTCACCAGGGCGCAGACAAGCAGGGCATCGTGCATGTGATCGGGCCGGAGTTGGGATTGACGCAGCCTGGCATGACCATCGTGTGCGGCGACAGCCACACCGCCACGCACGGCGCATTCGGCGCACTCGCCTTCGGCATCGGCACAAGCGAAGTGGAGATGGTGCTGGCGACGCAATGCCTGTTGCAGCGCAAGCCGAAGACGATGAAGGTGGACGTAGCCGGCGCCCTGCAAAAAGGCGTCGGCGCAAAGGACATCATCCTCGGCATCATCGCGAAGTATGGCGTGGGCGCCGGCACCGGCTATGTCTTCGAGTACACCGGCGACGCCATTCGCAAGCTGACGATGGAAGAGCGCATGACAATTTGCAACATGTCGATCGAGGGTGGCAGCCGCGCCGGCATGATCGCGCCGGACGAGGCGACCTTCGAGTGGGTCGCCGGTCGCGAGTTTGCGCCAAAGGGCGAGGCGTGGGACAAACAACTGGCTTATTGGAAGACGCTGCCCACCGACGAGGATGCAGCCTATGATGCAACCATCGCGCTCGACGCCGACGCACTGGAGCCGATGATCACCTACGGCACCAATCCGGGCATGGGCATGCACATCACCGATGTGGTGCCAGACCCCGACAAGATCGGCGACCTCAGCCAGCGCAACGCCCTGGAGAAGGCGCTGACCTACATGGGCTTGAAGCCAAATCAGCCGCTGCTCGGGCATCCACTGGACGTGGTGTTCATCGGCAGCTGCACCAACAGCCGCATCAGCGATTTGCGCCTGGCAGCCGGCATATTGAAGGGGCGCAAAGTCAACCCGAAGCTGCGCGTAATGGTGGTGCCAGGCAGCGCGCAAGTCAAAAAACAGGCCGAGCATGAAGGGCTGCACGAGGTGTTCATCGCCGCCGGCGCGGAATGGCGCGAGCCAGGCTGCAGCATGTGCATCGCGATGAACGGCGATCAACTCGCGCCCGGGCAGTACGCCGTCAGCACGAGCAATCGCAACTTCGAGGGCCGGCAGGGCAAAGGTGGCCGCACCTTCCTCGCCAGTCCGATGACGGCAGCGGCGTCCGCCATCACCGGCGTCGTCACCGATCCTAGAACGATAATTTGAGGGAACATGAACCTACGACCCAACGAAGGGTTGACCTTCGATGATGTGCTGCTGGTTCCGCGGCGCTCGCGAATTCGTTCGCGCTTCGCGGTCAACACGCGCGCCACGTTCACCCGCAACATCTCGCTCGCTGTGCCAATCGTGTCATCAAACATGGACACGGTGACTGAGAGTGCAATGGCGATTGCGATGGCGCGCGCCGGCGGCGTCGGCGTCATCCACCGCTTCATGTCCATCGAGCGCCAGGCGCACGAGGTGAGCCGCGTGAAGCGCGCCGAGAGCATGATGGTGGAGCAACCGCGCAGCGTGACGCCGAATTCGACCGTGCAGCATGCCCGCGACATGATGCGCGATCACGGCATCGGCGGGTTGGTCGTGCTGAATGAAGCCGGCGAGTTGCTCGGCCTTGTCACTCGGCGCGATGTGATGTTCGAGCAGGATCCGAACCGCCGCGTGAAGGACGTGATGACGCCGCGTAAAAAACTCATCACCGTGCGCGCCGGCACTTCGCTTGACGATTCGCGCGAGTTGTTGCACGCCAACCGCCTCGAAAAACTGCCGGTGGTCGATGACCGCAACAAGCTCGTCGGCCTGATCACCTCACAAGACCTGGTGAAAGCCGAGGAGTCGCCCGACGCGACGAAGGACAGGCTTGGCCGGCTGCGCGTTGCAGTGGCTGTTGGCGTGAAGAGCGACGATCTGGATCGAGCCGAGGCCTGCATCAATGCTGGCGCGGATGCCATCGTCGTCGACATCGCGCATGGCCACGCTGACTTTGCGCTGGACATGGTGCGCGCGCTTAAAAAGCAATTCCCCAAGATCGACGTGATCGGCGGCAACGTCGCCACCGCAGAGGGCGTGCGCGACATGGTGGACGCCGGCGCAGACGCAGTGAAGGTCGGCGTGGGCGCAGGTTCCATCTGCATCACGCGCATCGTCACCGGCTTTGGCGTGCCGCAGTTAAGCGCGATTGCCGACTGCGCGGAGGCCGGCCACGCACTGAAGGCGCCGATCATCGCCGATGGCGGCATCCGCACCGGCGGCGACCTGACCAAGGCGATTGCCGCTGGCGCCAGCACCGCCATGATCGGCAGCCTGCTGGCCGGCACCGACGAAAGCCCGGGCAAGGCGGTGGTGCGCGATGGCCGGCGCGTAAAGATCGTGCGCGGCATGGCGTCTTTCAGCGCCAACATCGACCGGCGCGAGGTGGAGTTGCGACGCGATGTCGATCCGGCCGATTGGGAGAAGGTGGTGCCGGAGGGCGTGGAGGCTGTTGTGCCAGTGCGCGGGCCGGCGAAAGACATCCTGTTTCAACTCGTTGGCGGCCTGCGCAGCGGATTGAGCTATGCCGGCGCAGCCACCCTCGAAGAGTTGTGGCAGAACGCCGAGTTCATACGCATCACCGATGCCGGCAAGCGCGAAAGCGGCTCGCATGATGTGGAGAAGATCTAGCAGGCTGCTGGCTGGCGCTCCGAATATATCAACAACCATGAATAAATTCACATCATTTCAATCGAAGATCATCCCGCTGAAGGCGGAGAATGTGGACACCGACCAGATCATCCCGGCGCGCTTTTTGAAAGTGACCGACAAGCTGGGTTTGGGCAGCAATCTGTTCAGCGACTGGCGCTACAACGCTGACGGCTCACCGAAAGCCGATTTCATTTTAAACCAGCCGGAGATGAAGGGCCGGCAAGTCTTGCTCGCCGGCGACAACTTTGGCTGCGGTTCCAGCCGCGAGCATGCGCCTTGGGCGCTCACTGGCTACGGCTTTCGCGCCGTCATCAGCACATCGTTTGCCGACATCTTCAAGAACAATTCGCTAAAGAACGGCCTCTTGCCCATCGTCGTCGACAAGGACACGCATCAGCAATTGTTCAGCCTGACCGAAGAAGACCCCAACACAGTTGTGGCGGTTGACCTTGCGGCGCAGACGGTGACGCTGCCCGATGGCCGCGCGGTGCCGTTCCCCATCGATGGTTTCAGCAAGGCCTGTCTATTGAACGGCGTAGACGAGATCGGCTACGTGCTGGGCATGCACGACAAAATCGAAGCGTTTGAGCAGGCAAACAACAAGTGACATCCGGCAAGCCCATCAGCCCTCTTCCTGAGGGCGAGGGTCAGGTGGATAATGCCGGCACGATGTTGTTCCCCCGTGACCTTTTGGTTGCAGCGTTGCACGCGCGCGGCATTTGCTATCTGGCGCCCACGCCGCAGGGCGATGAGCCGGCGCTCAATGACACCGAGTTGATCATCGGCCTTGCAGCTTCACGCGATGGCCGACTGCGCTTTGCGCTTGCTGGCCTGCTGCTGGTGCATCCGCAACTCGCCGACCTTGCCGCTCATCTGATCGAAACCGGCGACATATCCACCATCAGCAAACCCGTGCCGGCAAAAGCGTGGGAAGAGTTGAAAAAGCAGTATGTTGCCGCCGCTTATCTGCAACGACTATGGCGCACGCGGTTGGCTTTCCGCTTCGGCGAGCAGCCCGATATCCCCGATCGCTTCGCTGAATTACTCGACCTGCCAAAAGCCGATGTGATGCACGGCGAACTGGGACTGCGCATGCTGACCGACCGCAGCCCCTACAACGACTGGTCATCCTACGACCAAGTGGTTGAGATGATCTGTGAGCAGCCCTGTCAGACAGAAATTCTGAATGATGAATTTTGAATGCAAAAATCGCCATTCAAAATTTACAATTGAGGCATGCGACCGCCCATCGACCGACTGCGTGTGCATTATTTTCTGGTGAAGCTCGGGATGGAGTTTCGCCATCCAGCGCGACTGTATCTTGTCGGCGGCACCACGCTGGTCTATGAGGGTCTGCGCGAGCAGTCACTCGACATCGATATCTCGTATGAGGTGGCCGATGAGCACGAGGCCGAATTCGCGCAGGTGATCCGCCGGCTGAAGGACGAGTTGCAGATCAACGTCGAGCAGGCGTCGCCGGGGGATTTCATCCCGCTGCCGGCCGGCTGGAAAGAGCGCGCCAAGCACGTTGGCCGCTTCGGTCAGGTCGACGTCTTCCACTTTGACCTGTACAGCAGCGCGCTGAGCAAGATCGAGCGCGGCCGCGAAGGCGATTATCAGGACGTGATGTCGCTCTTGCACAGCGGGCAGATCGAGATGAAAGAGTTGCGCCAGGCGTTCGACAACATCATGCCGCGCGTGGAACGCGAAAGCCTGAAGCGCAACCCCGAGAGATTTCGCCGCAATTTCGCGGTGGTGGAGCAACTGCTGGCCGAGGCAGATGAGACAGGGCAAGGAGGTGATGCATGACTTTTCTGCGCATCATTGGTATTCTGGTCGCGCTGGCCGGCGCAGCCACACTGGTGCTTTCGGTGGTGAATGGCGGCGAGGCATTCGCCGGCGTGTCGCAGTCGCTGGCAGCGTTTGCCATGATTGGCGGGTTGTTGCTGGCAATGGCCGCTGACGCCGGCGCGAAGCTCGCGCGCAAACAACAAGAGGCCGCGCAGAAGAAAGCCGGCGAAAAGAAGCCCGGCGCATAGGCC
>JBDHWI010000139.1:0-10418 GCA_039810125.1 Thermoflexales bacterium
TGCGACGCGTTGTGAAGTGAAGTTGCGCATGATGTTGGCCTGATTGTGCCACATCAGGCCATCGGTCACACCGGCATCCCAAACCGCAGCACGCAGCCATTCAAATCACAAACGGCAAACTCGCGCATGCCCCAGGGCTTGTTTTCGATGGGGCTGACAATCTCCACGCCTCTGCTGCGGTATTCCTGCTCCAGCGCGTCGATGTTGCCGGCGACAAAGAAGAACAGCCTCGCCGGCACAGCATCCCCCTGCGTCAGCTGCAAGCGCGCCGAGGGAAATGTCCAATCGCCCCGCGCAATGCCGGCATGCGATGGCGGTATGCCATATAGAAATTCAATCGTGAAGCCCAGCTTGTCGCGATAGAACGACGCAGTCGCCAGCACATCCGGCGCTGCCAGAATCGGCTCGACACGATCAAAGATCGCGCGCGATTTTTCAGCAATCGGAGCGCGCTCCAGGCCAAACACGATCATCCCATGCGGCGCATCAAACTGCTCCCACTTCAAACGGAAACTGCCCTTCGGCCTGAAGCCAACCTTGTTCGCCAGCCTCTGCGAGGCTGTATTGTCCTCATGAATCCACAACTCGACGCGCTCGTAGCCCATCGTTTCGAAGCCATGCGCCACAACTGCTCTGAGCGCTTCGCTGCCGAAACCACGCCGCCACAGATCGCGCCGCAGAATGTAACCGATGCCCGGCACGCCCTCATTGCCGAGGAAGCCGACCACGCCGGCGGCGCGATGATCTTCCTTCAGGCAGATCGCCCACTGGCGCGCCTTTGCCGGCGATGTCATGCGCGCGATTTCCGCGCGTGTGCGCTCGATCGTTTGATGCGGGAACGACACCCAGTAGCGCATCACTTCGTCGTCGCTGAAGACGAGGAACAAATCTGCCGCATCGTCGGTCACAAGTGGGCGAAGAACGAGGCGCTCGGTGGTAAGCACGGGGAATGGGTTAGGCATCTGATAAAAAAAACTTCGCGGGTTTCAGAAGCCCGTGAAGTTTGCATATCAACCCTCTTCGTCATCGAAGCCAACGACGCTGCTGTCGCCGACATTGAAGCGGCGCGGCCGGCCGCGCAGCACGGCATCGCGGCCAATCAATGAGTTCGCCAGCACATGCTCGGTCACCTCGGCGCCGGCCTCCACGATACTGTCACGCACCACGCTGCTGGAGATGCGGCAGTCCTCGCCGATGCTCGCATTCGGCCCAATCACACTGTTCTCGATCTTCGCGCTGGGGTGAATGTAGACCGGCGGCACGACCACGCAGTGACCATTCTTCCACTCACCGCTGTTATCCAGGCCATGGGCAAGCAGATGTCTGTTCGTATCCAGCACCGCCTGTGATGTGCCGCAGTCGAGCCACACGCCCACCTCCTGCACGCGCAGCTTCGCGCCGCGCTCGATCATGATGTTGAAGGCGTCGGCCAGGAAATATTCGTTCTTCGTCTTTGTGCCGCGCCGCATCAACTCCTCGCACGCCGCCATCAATTTTGCGGCGTCCTTCACGTAGTACATGCCAATCACAGCAAGGCGGTTTTCCAGCGTCGCCGGCTTCTCCACAAAACCGGTGATGGCGCCATTCGCATCCTGCTTGACCACGCCAAAGCGGCGCGGGTCGTCCACTTCCTTCACGAAGATCACGCCATCGGCCTGCTCGTGCTCCAGGGCGGTCAGATCAGCATCGGCCAGCGTGTCGACAAAGACGATGAGCGTCGGGCCGGCCACATATTCCTTCGCCAGCAAAATGGCCGGCGCCTGTCCATTCAGCTCCCTTTGCTCCACATAGCTGCCCTGCAAATCAGGATACGCGCCCTTCACATATTTCTCGATTTGCTCGCCGAGATAGCCGACTACGAACACGACTTTGTCGACCTTCGACTCGTCTTGCACTTTGTCGAGGATGTGACCGAGCACAGGCTTGCCGGCAACGCTGACCAGCGGTTTGGGTTTGCTGTAGGTATGTGGACGCAGACGCGTGCCGAAGCCGGCAAGCGGGATGATGACATTCATGGTGTGTGTTTTGCCTTTTAGGGTTGAATTGGGTTTCGCGCCCCACCAACCAATGCCAGCATAACTGGCGCCTAATCGAGCAGCGGTCTCTGTAGATGATAGTCGGTGATCTGCTGAAAGGCGCACGCGGTTTCCAACACGCGCTGCTCACCAAACGCCGGCCCGATCAACTGCAAGCCAATCGGCAGCCGGTTCGCATCGAAGCCGCACGGCACGCTGATGCCAGCGATGCCGGCCAGACTCACCGTCAGCGTGAACACATCGGCAAGATACATCTGGAGCGGATCATCGCTCTTCTCACCGATCTTGAACGCGGTGGTCGGCGAGACCGGCGCGGCGATTACATCCACCTGCTCGAAGGCGCGCTCAAAATCGCGCTTGATGAGCGTGCGCACCTTCTGCGCGCGGATGTAATACGCATCGTAGTAGCCGGCGCTCAAGGCATACGTGCCGAGCATGATGCGGCGCTTCACCTCTGACCCAAAGCCCTCGCCTCGCGTCTTCATCGTCGTGTCAATCAGGTCATCGCCCTGCACCCGCAGGCCATATTTCACGCCATCGAAGCGCGCGAGGTTGGCCGAGGCTTCCGCCGGCGCAATCAGGTAATACACCGGCAGGCCAAGCGATGTGTTGGGCAATTGAATCTCGCGCACCTCTGCGCCGAGTTGCTTCAGGACATCGATGCCGGCACGAACAGCTTGCTCCGTCTCCGGCTGCATGCCATCGATGAAGAATTCGCGCGGCACGCCGACGCGCAGACCCTTCAGCGAAACGCTATCGAGCGCAGCCACATCAACCGGCTGGGCGTCGATCGATGTGGAGTCGCGCGGATCGCGACCCTCCATCGCAGCCAGCATGATCGCAGCGTCACGCGCATCCTGCGTCAGCGCGCCAACGGTGTCGAGCGATGAAGCAAAGGCGATCAGGCCATAGCGCGAGATGCGACCATACGAATTTTTCAGGCCGGTGACACCGCACAGGGACGCCGGCTGGCGGATGCTGCCGCCAGTGTCGGTGCCAAGCGCGGCGCAACACAGGCCTGCCGCCACAGCCGCCGCGCTGCCGCCCGATGAGCCGCCCGGCACGCGCGCCTCATCCCACGGATTCTTCGTCACGCCGTAGGCGCTGTTCTCGGTTGAGGAACCCATCGCGAATTCGTCGCAGTTGAGTTTGCCAAGGAAGACTGCGCCGAGCGCGCGCAACTTGCCGATGGCAGTGGCGTCGTATTTCGGCGTGTAGTTGTGCAGAATTTTGGAGCCGGCGGTGGTGCGCGCATCCTTCGTGCTGAAGACGTCCTTGATGGCAATCGGCACGCCGAGCAGCGGAGTATCTTCGCCGCTGGCGATGCGCTCATCTGCCGCGCGCGCCATCGCCAGCGCCTGCTCGCCGGTGATGGTGAGATAGGCGTTCAGGCGCGGGTTGTGCCTGTAGCTGCGATCGAGATACGCCTGCGTGATTTCCACAGACGACACTTCACGCCGGCGCAGCTTTTCGCGAGTTTCGTGAATGGTGAGCATCGTGAATCTTGAATTGTGAATTTCGAGTTTTGAATTGACAGGCCAATTCGCAACTCTGCATTCAGAATTCTTCACTCCCCGTTGTCGAGCGTGGCCTGCACGATGAAGCTTTCACCATCCGTGCTGGGCGCGTTGGCAAGCACATCGCGGCGGTCGAGCGAATCAGCGACCGCGTCACTCTCACGCATCACATCATGCACCGCCAGCACATTCGCCGTCGGCGGGATGCCCTCGACTTCGATGTTCGCCAGCTCGGCAGCATAGTCCAGCACCGCCGAAAGCTGTCTTGCATAGCGGGCCTTCTCGTCGTCGCTCAACGCAAGCCGGCCCAATTGCGCGATGCGCTCCACTTCTGCAACAGTAAGCATTTACTTTTGACAGGATCCACAGGGCATGCAGAGGGCGAAAAGATGTCACTCTTGCAAACCCTGTCTGGAAAAACAAACCCCCGGGCCACAAAAAGACACCGGAGGCTGAAAGGCTTGCTACTCAGATTCGCCCTCGATCGCGGCGACCGGCTTGGGCGCTGCGATGCGAGGTGGTTCAAACGCCGGCGGCTCCACGTCGCCGGCCATATTGGTGCTGCCGCGCAGATAGGCGCCCTCGTGCAGCAACATGCTGTTCACGTTCAGATCGCCCCACACCTTGCCGCTTTCGGTGATCTCGACCTTGTTTGCGGTGATGTTGCCCTTCACCTGGCCCGACACCGTGACGTTGTAGGCTTGCACCTCGGCTACGACCTTTGCACTCTCGGCGATGACAAGATTGCCGGTGGTCTGCAAGTTGCCTTCGAACACGCCCTCGATGCGGATGCCGCCATCACTTTGCAATGTGCCGGTCAGCCGGCAATTCGGCCCGATGACGGTCTCGATCTTGGCGGTGGTGGGTGGCGATTGAAGGTTGACATTCTGCGCCGGCCCAGCATTTACAGTGCTACCCTGGGTGGGCGGTTGCTGTTGCTGCTGTTGCTGCGAGGCAGAACGATCTCGTCCAAACATGATTAGTCCTCCAGATGTATCAGTGAATCGTATCAGAGATGCGCAATTGCGCATCATCTGAGGAAGTCTTCCCACCACAGGCGGGCGACTTCACCAGATGCGGGGGGCACGACGACGGTTTCGCCGTCCCTGCCCCAGCGCGCGCGGACACGCGCCCATTCTTCCACAAACGCATCGCTCTTGGCGTGCGCCAGCGCATTGTTCAACCCCTTGAGTTTCTTTTCATCTGCCTGGATGGTTTGGGAAACCCGGTTGACCTCGACCTGCAGGCGCGCCTGCGCCTGAATGCGGCCAACGACATTCACCATCAAGGGAAGGGAGAGCAACAAAGCGCCGAGTGAAAACCAGACTAGCAGACGGTTTGCGGCAGAGGAAGTCGATGATGCGTCAATCTGACGTTGCGCAGGTGGTTTTGCCATGTCTGCTGCTGTTGCAGTGCCGAAGCCGGGACTTGAACCCGGATGAGAGTAATCTCACTACGCCCTGAACGTAGCGCGTCTGCCAATTCCGCCACTTCGGCTTGAACGAGCATGATTATACACAGGAAACTTTGGATGCAAGTGTTCTTCAAGCGAGCATCACGGCTCATAAATGCATTTACTGGATTGACAAATTGGCCGGCCATGCTTTGTGCATGGATGAGGTTGCGCTACGATTAACGCATCCATGGAATTGCCGTCGACCGAGGCGCGCAAAGCGCGTTGCCAGACATATCCGTCACCCAGCGAGCGCGCCTCGCTGTGGCACTTTCCGCAGTTGACCGGCGGCACGCTGCGCGTGATGAAGAACGCGATCTGCATCTATCTGTCGCGCATCGCGCCGACATTTGGCATCAAGCGCGCGCTGCTGGGCATGGCCGGCGCGAATATCGCACCACATGCGGCGGTCGGCCTCGGCGTGGTATTTGATATTTTCTTTCCGCAGGACATCACGGTTGAAGATGATGCAACCGTCGGCTTCAACACCACCATCCTGGCGCATGAATTCATGCGGCGTGAGTGGCGACGCGGGCCGGTGAGGATCTGCCGCGATGTGACGATCGGCGCAAACTGCACGATCCTGCCCGGCGTCATCATCGGCGAGGGCGCGACCGTGAGTGCGATGAGCCTGGTGAACCGCGATGTGCCGGCCGGCGCGTTCGTCGGCGGCGTGCCGATTCGCCTGCTGCGCGCAGAAGGCAGCGAGCCACACCGGGAACAAGAAAGATAGCTTTGCGCAGTTGCGCGCTTGAGACTTAAATTCCCTTTGATTCAGGAGATTCACCATGCAAAGAATCGGTTTCATGCTCAAGGTCAAGAAAGACATGCTGGAGGAATACAAGCGCCGGCACGCCGAAGTGTGGCCAGATATGCTGGCCGCCCTGCGCGAAACGGGCTGGCACAACTACAGCATCTTCACGACCGAAGATGGCACGCTGTTCGGCTATTTGGAGACACCCGACTTCGATGCTGCGCGCGCCGGCATGGCGACGAAGGAAGTGAACGCGCGCTGGCAAACCGATATGGCGCCTTTCTTCGAGGGCATCGGCGGCAAGAAGGCCGACGAGAGCTTCCTGTTGCTTGAAGAAGTTTTTCACCTGGACTAGCAAGAATCATGAGCAACTATCAACAACTGGCTGGGGACCTGGCTGCAAAAGGCATCGACGTCGAGAGTGTGAAGGCGCTATTGAAGGCGCAGCAAATTGAACTGCCATCGTGGGGCTTTGCCAACACCGGCACCCGCTTCAAGACGTATGCGTGGAAGGGCGCGGCAAGCACCATTCAGGAGAAACTGGCCGACGCCGGCTTCGTCAACAAGATCACCGGCGTGTGCCCCAGCGTGGCGATTCACATCCCGTGGGACAAAGTGAAGGATTGGGGCGCGCTGAAAGATTACGCTACCTCGCAAGGCGTGCGCATCGGGGCGGTGAACACCAACACATTCCAGGCCGACCGCTACAAGTTTGGCAGCATCACGAATGCCGACCCGGCCATCCGCAAGATCGCGCTCGACCATCACTACGAATGCATCGAGATTGCGAAGACTGTCGGCTCGAACGCCATCAGCCTGTGGTATGGCGATGGCACGAACTATGCCGGCCAGGAGTCCTTCCGCGAGCGCCGGCACCGCATGATCGCGTTCTTCGGTGATGTCTACAAGGCATTGCCGGCGAACATGCGTATGCTGATCGAATACAAGTTTTACGAGCCGGCGTTCTATCACACCGACCTGTCGGATTGGGGGCAGGCCTATGCGGTGTGTATGAAACTCGGTTCGCAGGCGCAGGTGCTGGTCGACCTCGGTCACCACGCGCAGGGCGTGAACATCGAGCATATCGTCGCCACCCTGCTCGACGACGGCAAGCTCGGCGGCTTCCACTTCAACAACCGCAAATACGGCGACGACGATCTGATCGTTGGCACGGTCAACCCGTTCGAGATGTTCCTGATCTACAACGAGCTGGTGGCCGCCGGCGAAGCCGCCAAAGACGTGTCCTATATGATCGACCAGAGCCACGTGATCGAACCGAAGATCGAGGCGATGGTGCAGAGCGTGATCAACATCCAGAGTGCCTACGCGAAAGCGCTGATAGTCGACCGCGCCTGTCTGCGCGAGAGACAGGCGCAGCACGACGTGCTGGGCGCGCATCGCGTGGTGACGGATGCGTTTGATACCGACGTGCGGCCGCTGCTGGAGCAGGCGCGCATCGAGATGGGCTTGCACCCCGACCCCATCGCCGCGCTGAAGCAAAGCGGTTACGAGGCAAAGATCGCTGAGGAGCGTGTGGCCGGCGCCGCCGGCGGCGGGTATCCGGAGGGGGACTGAGCGCTGAAAGGGCCAAGAGACAGGACGAACGATTCAAGGCGCCAAATTCACATCTCAACTTTTTATCGCCATGCCAAAAAATCTGTGGAATGACAACGACGCAGCGGGTCTGAACCCGCTCGACCTGCTCGCCTATCGCTCGCGCCTGCTGGCCGCCGACCGCAGCGTGGTGAACATCTTCGGCGGCAACACATCTGTCAAAGCCATCGAGAAAGATCACGCCGGCCGCGACGTGAGCGTGCTATGGGTGAAGGGCAGCGGCAGCGATCTGGCCAATTGCACCGGCAAGGATTTCGCCGGCCTCAAGCTCGACGAGGTGCTGCCTCTGCTCAACCTGCCCACCATGACCGACGAGGAGATGGTGGCGTATCTCAGCCGCTGCCAGTTCGAACCAAACCGTCCACGCCAATCCATCGAGACGCTGTTGCACGCCTTCACACCCCACCCGCACGTTGACCACACCCACCCCGACGCGATCATCGCGCTGGCTTGCGCGGCGCGCGGTGAAGCAGCCGCGCGCGAGGTGTTCGGCGACAAGATGGTGTGGGCGCCCTATATCCGTCCGGGTTTCGATCTGAGCCAGCAGATCGGCATGTCACTGCGCGAGCATCCTGAGGCTACTTGCGTAGTGATGGGCAAGCACGGTCTGATCACCTGGGGCAACGACGCGAAAAGCAGTTACGCAACCGCCATCGCGCACATTCAACAGGCCGAGGATGCGCTAAACGAAGCTGGCAAGCGCGTACACGCCGTGTCGCGCATCAATGAAGCCCTGGAAAAATTGACGCACAAGGTGGAGAAAGGCACGCGCGACAGCACAGTCGCGCAGGTGATGCCGACGCTGCGTGGCGCGGTGACCAGTCAGCGCAAGGGCGTGGTGCTGTTCGACGACAGCGACGACGTGCTGGAATTTCTCGGCCGGCCCGACGCGCAGGCACTTTCGCAGATCGGCGCAGCCTGCCCTGATCACCTTGTGCACACCAAGCGCGTGCCGCTGTTCGTGGCATGGGATGGCAAGGACGTGGAGCAACTGAAGCAGTCGCTCGCCGATGGCGTCACGCAATATCAAAAGGACTACGCGGCCTACTTCAACGAGTTCAACAATGATTCAAACATCAAGATGACCGATCCTTCGCCGCGCGTGATTCTGGTGCCGGGGCTGGGCATGTTCAACACTGGCCGTGATGCCACACAGGCCGACGTGTCGCGCCAACTCTATCACCGTGCCATCTCTGTAATGACTCAATGCTCACGCATCGACGCATTCACCTCGCTCGATGCGGAAGAATCGTTCAACATCGAGTATTGGCCGCTTGAACTCTACAAGCTTTCGTTGCGGCCACCCGAGCGCGAACTGGCCGGCCGCATCGCCTTCATCACCGGCGGCGCTAGTGGCATCGGCCGTGCCATCGCCCACCGCCTATCCAAGGAGGGCGCGCATGTCGTCATCGCCGACATCAACCTGGATGGCGCGAAGACTGTCGCCGAGGATATCTGCAAGGCAAACGGCCTCAAGCGCGCAGTAGCCGTAAGTTGCAACGTGACAAGTGAAGCAGATGTGATGAGCGCGTTCGCCTCGGCCTGTAGCGCGTATGGCGGCGTGGACATCGTGGTGAACAACGCCGGCATCGCCACCAGCGCGCCAATCGAGAAGACCACCCTGGCAGAGTGGCAGAAGAACATGGACATCCTCAACACTGGCTACTTCCTTGTCGCGCGCGAGGCATTCAAGGTGTTGAAGCAGCAGAATCGCGGCGGCTCGATCGTGTTTATTTGCAGCAAGAACAGCGTGTATGCCGGCAAGAATGCCGCCGCCTACAGCGCTGCCAAGGCCGCCGAGTTGCACCTGGCGCGCTGCCTGGCCGAAGAGGGTGGCGCGAGCGGCATCCGCGTGAACAGCGTGCTGCCGGATGCGGTGCTGCAGGGCAGCGCAATCTGGAACAGCAGTTGGCGTGAGGAGCGCGCGAAGAACTATGGCATCAAGCCGGAAGAGCTGGATGCCTATTACGCCTCGCGCACCACGCTGAAGGTGAATGTGTTCCCTGATGACATCGCCGAGGGCGTGCTGTTCTTTGCCAGTGATCGCGCTGCCAAAACCACCGGCGCGATGCTGACGATTGACGGCGGCGTGCCGGCGGCGTATGCGCGTTGATCGCACGTTTCGTTGATTGAGCCGACATCCAAATTGCAGCGGCTCAATCACACAAAGGCGCAATGCCTCAAGCACCCATGACGCAATCGAGAAGCTACCGTCATGAAATCGTCGGCGTGTTCGGCGATCCGGTCGACGAGAACCCAACCATCGCCATGCACGAGGCGGCCTTCAAGGCCAAAGGTTTGCACTGGCGTTATCAGAACTTCCATGTCAAGCCCGATGGACTGGCTGCAGCCATGCAGGGAATGCGGGCGATGCACTTCAAGGGCATCAACCTGACCATCCCGCACAAAGTGGCGGTGCTGCAACATCTCGACCGCATCACGCCGGAGGCGGCGCTGATGGGCGCGGTAAATACGGTGGTGCGGCAGGGCGACGAGTTGATCGGCACAAACACAGATGGCAAGGGTTTTCTGCTCGCACTGAGACAGGCCGGCATCGACCCTGCCGGCAAGCGCGTAGTATTCCTTGGCGCAGGCGGCGCAGCGCGCGCCATGTCGGTCGAGTTGGCGCTGGCCGGCGCGAGCCACATCACCATCGTCAACCGCACCACCTATCACGGCGCGGACCTGGTGAAGCTGCTGAACGAGCGCACGAAGACGCCGGCAGAATTCACGTGGTGGCTCGGCGATTACAGCGTGCCGGCGGATACCGACATCCTGGTGAATGCGACCCCAGTCGGCCTGCACCCCAACATCGAAGCCAAGCCCGGTGTGCAAATGGACAGCATCCGCGCCGGCATGTGGGTGTGCGATGTCATCCCCAACCCGCCGCGCACCGCGTTTCTCATCGAGGCGGCTTCGCGCGGGGCAAAAACGCTGGACGGCCTGGGGATGCTGGTGTATCAGGGTGCAATTGCCTTTACCATCTGGACGGGCGAAGATGCGCCGATCGATGTGATGAAGCAGGCGCTAAGTGATATCTTCAT
>JBDHWI010000140.1:0-10365 GCA_039810125.1 Thermoflexales bacterium
GACCTGATCGATTTGGAAGCTGATAGGCTATAATGCCGTCCGCCAAGTTTCAGGGAGATACGACATGAAGGTTTTGTTGATTCAAGATGTGTACAACCTCGGCCACGCCGGCGACGTGAAGAACGTGGCCGATGGCTATGGCCGGAATTACCTGTTGCCGCGCGGTATGGCCATCCTCGCCACGCCGTCGGCGCTCAAGCGCGCCGAGCAATTGAAGGCCGCTGCCACCGAAAAGCGCGCCCGCGAGAAGTCTGACATCGATGCGCTTGCCAGCGTCATCGGCGGCAGCAGCTTCACCTTTAACGTGCGCGCCGGCGAAAAGGGCAAGCTCTTCGGTTCCATCACCGCCACGCAAATCGCAGATGCCATCAGCAAGAAGCTGGGCAGCGAATTCGACAAGCGCAAGGTTGCCCTGCGCGAACCGATCCGCGAAGTTGGCACCTACACCGTGCCGGTTCGCCTTTCCGCTGATGCATCGCCGACCGTGACGGTGATCGTGCAACCAGAAGGCGTACAGATTGCCGCTCCGGCAAGCGCCGAAACGCCGGCAGAGACCACACCGGCTGAGAGTGAAGTGGCGCCCGAGGCAGCCGCAACCGCCGGCTGAGAAGGAGCAAGGGATGGAGCAGGACGCGCGCCGGCACGTTGATCTTGCACAGTTCGATGAGAATCTGGGCAGCGACAACGACGTAATTGAGTTGCTCGCCGGCGACCTGCTCTGTCCGCTGTGTCATTGCGCCTATGACGCCGGCGAGACACGCGTCATCCGCGAGATGAGCAATGGCGTGACTGTGGCGGTGCAATGCCACCATTGCGGCACCGGAAGCTTGATCGCGCTGGAGATGCCGGCGCAGCAATCACAACCAACAGAATTGACGCCGGTGGAACGCGCATTTTTTGCGTATCTCCCGCCACTGTGTGAAGTGGATGTCGCGCGCATCCGCCGGCTGATTCAGCAACATCGCGGCGACCTGCGCGATCTGATGCACTGAAACACTCCCGAAGGCTTTGTCTTCGGGAGTGCTATTTTTTCGTCCTCTTGGTGAGGTATCGCGTGTCGCCCCAGATGGTGGCGTGAATGCCACGCTCATCATAGAGGTAGCCGAGTTGCGGATACAGACGCTGCGCATTGGCGTAATCTTCAGTCTGCCCAACGCCGATACCGATGATGGGCTTGCCGGCTTCTGCCGCAATGCGCTCGCATTCAGCGATGATGGCGGAGGCAAGCCCGCGCCGGCGAAATGACTCCAGCGTGTTGAGGTCGTTGATCTCAGGGATGCCGGCATTGACGAATGGCGGGTAGTCAGATTGCCACAGCAAGTTGCCATAGCCGGCAAACTTCCCATCCACAAAACCAACCAGCGTAACGCGCGTGCCGGTCAGATTTTCTTCGAGGTAGCGCGCATATTGGCCAGCCGGCTTGTTCCATGCAGCGAATGCCTCAGTCAACACATCGACATGCCTGGGCGTCATGCGCTGAATTTCAATCGTCATACGTTATTCGTGATGTGTGAATGCCTGCGTTCACCAGCGCTTGGGTTGGCGCAGCAAAAGCGCATCGTCGATGGGATGGTCGCTGCCGGCAGGGTTTGCGCGAATGAAGCGGGCCGCCTGCGGCAACACACGCCAGCCCTCGAACACGTGCATCAGCGATGGCTCAGCCGCTTTGCGGCGCTGGCGCAACACGGCTTTCAGCACAGCGCCGGCATCGACCTCGTCGCGGATTGCGCGCAAGAAAGGCAGCGCATCTGCCGGCAGCACATGTTGCAGCGCCAGCAGGGATGCCTCATCACCCAGCAACACTTGCGGCGGGCCGCTGTGCTGCGCAGTGGCAATTGCCACACCGGCCACCTGCAACCAGCGCGCCGGTTGCATCATGCGAAACCATGCCTCAATTGGGCGATCCATGTCGAAGTCACGCAGAAACAACACCGGCTGCTCGACGAAGGGTGTGAGGCCGAACACCTCGGCGCGCGGCTGGTCGATATAGCGATCCTCGATCCAGCCAAAAAGCGACATCTGATCGAAGGACGTGTTGCGCTCGGTCATCAGGCTGCCGACAAACAGCGGGAAAGGCGCAGTGAGGATGGGCAGGCCGAACAGCACGCGCGGTGTGAAGCGTGAAATACTCGCCTTGCCCGACTCGCGCAACTGTGCAGCCAGCGCGCCGGCTTCATCGCCAAGGATGAGCAGCGCGCCATCGCCGGCGCTTGCCACATGGCAGGTGATTTCAAGCTGTAGCAACTGGTCGAAAGACGTGTAACTCACTTGAATTCCACCCGCCGGCCTGTTAACGACGACAGCACCTTCGTCAGCACTGTGAGCGCCGCGACGACCACGATGTCGATGATGGCAGTGAGCGCAAACGCGGCGGTCAGCCATTGCAGCGCCAGCCGTGCAGTAGGCGTGACCGCAGTGACAAGTTGCGCGCCGCCAATCAACAGCGCCAACCCGCTGAACACCGCCAGAAAACCAATCACTGGCGGCCACGCCTGCGTGTCCGACGACGACGGCATCATGCTATTGGCGATGGCGAAGACGAGATAGAACCACAGCCAGAAATCTGCCGCCTGCGGCAATGCGCGCAGCAAGTCGACGAAAGTGTTGACATTGCCGGCATCCAGCGCGTTGCGCAATGCCGACAGGTTGAACACCAGCGCGCCGATTGCCAGCAACGCAAAGGTGCCGGCAATCAGCGGCGCAGCGCCGATCAAACTAGTGCGCAGGTGGTCGCTGCGCAGCACTTCCACATAGCCCAGCCGCACCACACCGTTGCGCTGACGCTCCGGACGCAGCGAGAACTTGCGCACCTTCACGCCGAGCAACATCGCCATCAGCGCGTGGCTCAACTCGTGCAGCGCCACGCCAGGCAACAGCACGATGGAGTACAGCGTCACCGACACTTCAGCGTGGCCGGTGATGAGTAGAAAAACTTCATGCAGCCGGCGATGCACATACCGCTCCAGCAGCAGCACTGCGCCGAACGCCACAAGGAACACCAGCAGCGCAACGAGCATCTCAAATTTCAAATTGTGAATGATGAATTGAACTGCGCCGACTCAGAATTCAACATTCACAATTCAATACTTTAGTGGCCGCTCTTCGCCGATTGCACGATCTTGATGAAATCTTCGGCCTTCAAGCTTGCGCCGCCAACGAGCGCGCCATCGACATCCGGCTTGCCCAGTGTCTCAGCAGCATTGGCAGCAGTCACGCTGCCGCCGTATTGAATGCGGATCTGATCGGCAGCAGCGCCAAACGCCATACGCAGTTGCGCGCGGATGAAGGCGCAGCGGCTCTGCGCATCATCGGCGGTGGCCGCGCGCCCCGTTCCGATGGCCCAGATCGGCTCATACGCAATCACGATCTTCGGCGCGTCGGCGGCATCAATGCCGGCAAGATCTTCACGCACCTGGCGCTCCAACACGGCTTCGGTCTCGCCGGCCTCGTTCTGCGCCAGCGTCTCGCCTACGCACAAGATGGGCAGCAGGTTATGCTTCAACGCGGCCTGCACCTTTTTGTTGATGAAGGCATCGGTCTCGCCGAAGAGTTGCCGGCGCTCGGAGTGGCCAAGGATGACGTAGTCGACCCAGCCGGCAAGCATGAGCGGTGACACCTCGCCTGTGAACGCGCCCTTGTCCTGGTCGTTCATGTTCTGCGCACCCAGCTTGATAGTTGTGCCGGCGATGGCTTGCTTCACCGCAGCGAGCGAGACAAAGGGCGGGCATAGCGCCACCTCGGTGGCGTGCAAATCACGCAATCCGGCTGCCAACTCGGCGGCCAACGCCTGCGCCTCACTCACAGTCTTGTTCATCTTCCAGTTGCCGGCAATGAATTGTGTTCTCATAATTTGTCTTTGATGTTTGATTAGCCCAATGCGCCTGATCGTATCAGCTTTGGGCCAAGTTCGACATAGGCGCGATACAGCAGCGGCGAGGGCGCGAAGTCCCACGCGCCGGCGCCCTCGAAAAACGCCGCACCAAAGCTCTCCTTGAAACGATATACGCCCCACATGCTGTCGCTCTCGTCCAGTGTTTCCGGCGCGCCCCACCAGTCATACAGCGCATAGCCGGCATCGCGCGCCCAGCGCAGCGCCGCCCACTGCAAGAGGTGATTCGGCATATGCTCGCGACCTTGCGAGCGCGACATGCCATAGAAATACCAGGCGCGATTGGCAAAGCACAACAGCACGATGCCGGCGAGCGGCTCACCGGCATGCTCGGCCACGAAGCCGGCGGCGCCCATCACCTTCCATGCATCGCGATAATAGGCTTCCTCGCGGATAAGAAAGCCATCGCGTTTGGCAGTTTCGGCATACATCGCATAGAGCAGGCCGGCGTCTGCACCCTCAATGGGCGCAAGCGTGCGCACTATCACGCCGCGCTTCTCAGCCAGGCGGATGTTGTAGCGGCACTTCGGCTTCATCGCCGCCAGCAGCGTTGCATCGTCGCGCTGCAACGTCGTAAGCATGGTGTTACGAAACTGAATCTGGCCGGCGCTGTATAGCCATCTGCGCTGCTGGAGGAGGGCGCGGAGATTGTCCTCACCCCCTGCCCCTCTCTCGGAGAGAGAGAGAGGCAGGATGTCACCGTCGACCTTGGCCCAGATGGCGTGATGCTGTTTGGCGCGCTGCTCGATGAGGGCGAGCGCCTCATCATGCGCGTCAAGATCGCAACTCACTGGTCCCTTTGGCGCATACAGCACGCACGCCGGCAACTTGCCGATACTGCGCCTGAGCAGCTGCACGGCAGCGCGTGGTTGCCCCTGCGCATCAGCCAACAACCAGCGCTCTGCAGACCAGCCCCAACTGCACTTGAATTCGCCCCACGCCCACGATTGGAGCACGTGCGGCGAGGGAAGTTTACCCAGCGCGTCATCCCACGCGCCGGCATCAGTGATCGGCTGCCACTTCATCAACAAACTGCCCGTCCTGCATGATCGTCACTTCGCTGCCGTCGGCGCAGATGCCAATCACACGCATGGTCGGCGTGCCGATCATCAGGTCGCAGTGCGTGTCGGAGTCGTTGATGCCGGCGGCCTCGCGCTCTGCCTCGCCCATGACCGTGCCGCCTTCCACTGCATCTGCATAGGCGCGCCCAAAGGCAATATGGCTGGCGGCGTTCTCATCGAACAAGGTGTTGTAGAACAGCGTGCCACTCTGGTTAATGGGCGAGCGCGAATCGACCAGCGCCACCTCGCCAAGATATTTTGCGCCGCGCATATCGAACATCTGACGCAAGATATCCTCGCCCTTCGACGATAGAAATTCGACCAGCTCGCCATTCTTGAAGCGGAAGAGTGCGTCATCAACCTGCCGGCCCAGCGGGAAGCCCGGCTTGCTCATGCGCGCATAGCCATTCACGCGCATCCGGTGCGGCGTGGTGAAAATCTCCTCGGTCGGCATATTCGGGAAGAAACGCACCCCCTTCGGGGTGCTGCTGGATGCAGCCAGCCATTGCGAAGCATCCAGGAGGCCGACGGTGAGATCGGTGAGCGGCTGGCCGCTAGCGTCAGTCGCTGTATCGATGAAGCGCACTGCGCGCACCTGGCAGGATTTCATGAATGCCGAAACGCGCTTCAGCCGCTCGTCATGCACCCACCAGAGCGCCACCGGGTCGGTCTGATCGACGCGCACCGATGCCAGAATCATTTGCCAAAGCTTGTCGATGGCTTCTGCAGCAGGCAGCTCGGGGAACACCTTCCTTGCCCAATTTGCGGTGGGCATGGCGGCCACGCACCACTGCATCTGCATCGACATGATCGCTTCAGAGTAAAACTTCAATTTCTGGCTGCGCGAAACAGCCGCGCGGCGCATAAGGACGGGGTCGATGTCGTCGAACAAGCCTGGAAATTCCTCGCCGGCAAGCGCCAGCCGCGCCCAGCCTTCATCCACCATCTGGCGATGCAGCGCGATGGACCATTCCGGCACATACTCAAGAGTATCGGGTGCAGCGTGCAAGAAGCGGCTCTTGCCGTTGATGGGATCACCGAGCGAGGATTCGACATATTTGGCACCGGCCTTGTAGGCTTCGACCACCACGCGCTGCACAAAGTCGCGATGCACCATTTCACTCTGGATGAACAGCCCCTGCCCGGGTTGCAGGTTCAACCCAACTTTGACCAGCAATTCTGCGTAGCGCTGCTGCTGCGCTTCAAGGGAAGATGTCATGGCTTGCCCATTGTAAAGGGAAGCAAAGCAAAAAGCCCGCCGTTCGATGAACAGCGAGCTTTGATCGCGCAATTTGCAATCCGAAGCAAGATTACTTGACGACGATCTTCGCGCCAACTTCCTCGAGCTTCTTCTTGGTGTCCTCGGCGGTGGCCTTCGACACGCCGGTCTGAACGACCGACTTGGGCGCTTCCACCAGGTCCTTGGCTTCCTTCAGGCCGAGGTTGGTAATGGCGCGCACAACCTTGATGACCTCGATCTTCTTGGGGCCGACATCCTCGAACACCACATCAAACTCGGTCTTCTCTTCGACTGGGGCTGCCGCAGCTGCAGCACCAGTTGCCGCGCCGCCGGCCATCATGACCGGTGCAGCAGCGGCCGTCACGCCCCACTTCTCTTCAAGCATCTTCTTCAGTTCAGCAGCCTCGAGCAGCGTCAGCGCGCTCAGCTGGTCAACGATCGCATTCAAATCAGCCATTTCTGTTTTCTCCAGTTGGAATGTCACTTACAAATTACGTTCAAGCCGGCTCTGCCGGCGCCTCTTTGTCGATCTTCGCCTGCAAGGCAAACATGACGCTGCCCACGGCGCTGTTCAGCACGCCGGCGATGCCGGTTGCCGGCGCCGAGATCATGCCGATGAGTTGTGCGCGCAGCACTTCCAATGATGGCAACGAAGCCAACGCTTCAACCTGCGCCTTGTCAATGGGTTTGCCGCTGACCACACCGCCCACGACCTTCAGCTTGTCAAATTGCTTTGCCAGGTCGCCGATGGCCTTCGCCACTGCAGCGGGGTCATTGAAGCAGAAGCTGATCGCAGTCGAGCCAGTCAGCCATTCAGCCGGCACATCCAGGCCGGCATCCTTCAGCGCGCGCTTTGCCAGCGTGTTCTTCGTGATGTGGAACTCGGCCTGCGCGCCGCGAATCTGGCCGCGCACTTTGTCGAGTTCAGGCATCTTCAGACCGCCATATTGCGTGATGATCACCGCCTGGCTTTTGCCGAGCAACTCGTTGTAGCCGGCGAGCATCTCATCCTTCTTTTCTTTTTTGATTGCCAAGTGTCTTCACCTCCCTTTCATCGTTCTTGTCACAGGTGATTTCCGCACCTGAACCCCTCTCAGAAAGAGGGGAAAAGAATTGCGCCTCGACCGATGATGGTCGAGGCGCGCAAGACTCCTGCAAGTGCAGAAGGATTGTTCTTCGCTTGTGCCTCCACCTATTACAGGCGCTCTTTATATCCCCGAAGGGAGACCTGTAGTCACCGGCAGTGCGGGCGCGATGATACCACTATTTACGCGGCAGGCGCTCCGTGAATGTTGGGATCGATGCGCACGCCGGGGCCCATGGTTGAGGCCACGGTGACACGCTTCATGTAAATGCCCTTCACCGCCGGCGGCTTCGCCTTCTGCACCGCATCGATAAAGGTGGTGAGATTTTCGTTCAGCGCCTCCGAAGCGAAGCTGACCTTGCCAACCGGCACGTGGATGTTGCCGGTCTTGTCGAGGCGGAACTCCACGCGGCCGGCGCGTGATTCCTTGATCACACGCGGGATGTCTTCGGCAGGGCCGACGGTGCCAGCCTTCGGGTTTGGCATCAGGCCGCGCGGGCCCAGCACCTTGCCGAGGCGTCCAACCTTGCCCATCATGTCGGGCGTGGCGATGGCCACGTCGAATTCGGTAAAGCCGTCCTGAATCTTCTTGATCCACTCGTCGGTGTCGGCCACGATGTCGGCGCCGGCTTCGCGCGCGATGCGCGCGCCCTCGCCCTGCGCAAACACCAGGATGCGCACAGTCTTGCCGAGGCCATTTGGCAGCACAACAACGCCGCGCACCTGTTGATCTGCCTGGCGCGGATCTACGCCGAGGCGAATGTGACACTCCACCGTGCCATCAAACTTGGTAAAGCTGGTGTCTTTGACGAGTTTCACCGCCTCTTCGGTGGTGTACAGCTTCTCGCGGTCTACCTGTGCGGCAGCCGCCTTGTATTTCTTGCCTGTTTTTGCCATCTCAAACTCCTTGTGGTCAAACGAGCAAAAGCTCTCCCACTAGTCAGCAATTTCAACACCCATGCTGCGGGCAGTGCCCATCACCTGCAACATTGCGCCTTCGAGATCGATGGCGTTGAGGTCCTTCATCTTCATCTCGGCGATCTCTTTCACCTGTGCGCGAGTGACCTTGCCGACCTTGTTGCGATTTGGCACACCGCTGCCTTTATCGATGCCGGCAGCCTTGCGAAGAAGCTGCGCAGTGGGCGGGGTGCCAAGCGAGAAGGTAAACGAGTTGTCGCTGTAGACAGTGATCTTGGCCGGGATGATGTAGCCGGCTTGTTGTGCCGTGCGCGCGTTATATTCTTTGCAGAACATCATCAGGTTGATGCCATGCGGCGCAAGCGACGGGCCGATGGGCGGCGCAGGACTGGCCTTGCCGGCCTCAATCTGAATGCTGACAGTTGACTTGATCTTTTTTGCCATTCATTTCTCCTGGTGGTTCAACCGAGCACATGAGGCGCTCTCCCACTTCAACAAGTAAATCGCTGTTGGTGATCGGTCTTTGCGCACAAGCGACTCGTTCATGACCGACTGCCAATTGCCATCTACCAATCCTACAAATCTACATTTTCTCGACCTGCAAAAAGTCCAGTTCCACCGGCGTTTCGCGGCCAAAGAATGACACCAGCACGCTAACTTTGGCGCGCTCCATGTCGATCTTGTCGACAAGTCCCATGAAATCGGCGAAGGGGCCGTCGGTGATGCGCACCTTCTGCCCAATGCGAAAGCTGACCCTGATCTTGGGCGCTTCGGCTTCCATCCGCCGCAGAATCTGGTTCACTTCCTGCTGGCTAAGCGGCTGCGGGCGGTTGCCCATACCAATGAAGCGCGTGACGCCGGGCGTGTTGCGCACGACATGCCACGATTCCTCGCTCATCCGCATGTGCACCATGACGTAGCCGGGGAACACGCGGCGCTCAACAGTGCGCCGCTTGCCGTCGCGCACCTCAATCTCATCTTCAGTCGGCACGACCACTTCGATGATCTTGCCGGCCATGCCCATCGTCTCGATGCGCTGCTCCAGGTTGTGCTTGACCTTGTTTTCGTAACCAGAATAGCAATGCACGGCATACCAGTGCGCGCCTTCAGTGGCATCTTCACCCTCGGCGGTCTGCGGCGCCTCGTAGCCGCTGCCATCGCCAGGGTCGGGCAACTTTTCCTTCTTTGCCGAGGGCTTGCGTGGAGTCTTGGGCTTGTCGCTCTTGGCCTTTGGCGCAGCTTTCTTGCGCTTCGGCACTTCGATGACGAACTCCTCTTCGCCAGCAGCTTCAGCCGCTGGCATCTCTGCTGCCGCTCCGACAGGCTCGTCCATCACAGCCGTTGCCGGCTCCAACTCATCCGCAACGGGATCAGACTGTGGCACCGCTTCGACAGGTTCAGCCGGCGCGGCAGAAGTTGTATCTTGAGCAATCTCGGCTTCGGACGGCACAGCTTCGGCAGGCTCAGCTTCAACAAGCTCACCTGGCCCATCTTCATGCAACTGCGTTTCCACCGGCATCTCAGAAGCTGCTTCTGCAGCCGGCTGAACTGGCTCCTCAACCGGATTCTCGGATTCGACCATACTTTCGAAATTCATCTTGCAAATCAGCGCCGATCACGGCTGGCGAAGAACACCAGCACGAGAATCGACAGCACGATGACCACGCCAACCGCGATCGCAATCAAGTTGCTTGCCAGGATCCCGAGGACCAGGCGCTCGAACAGGAAGTCAAATGCGCCGAGGAAGGCGGCCATAAGGAAGGTCACCACCAGCACCACAATGGTGAGGTTGCGCGCCTCGGTGCGGGTCGGCCAATGCACCTTGCGCAGTTCGCCAATGGTCTCGCGCAGATACTCGCGCACAGGCTCGAACATGCCGCCGCCGGCTGGTTTCTTTTCAGCAACGTCTTGATTCGCCATGGTTCATCACACTCATAGAGGCGTCCATTTTGTGGACGCCTCTATTTTCATCATCACACACAGGGCAAGCAGGAATCGAACCCACAACCTATCGTTTTGGAGACGATTGCTCTACCAATTGAGCTATTGCCCTTCAACTAATTCCAGGCGCCGAGCATGACACGCGACACCTGGAACACTGTTCTACTCCAGCACCTTGGTGATCGAGCCGGCGCCGACCGTCAACCCGCCCTCGCGGATCGCAAACTTCGAC
>JBDHWI010000141.1:0-10292 GCA_039810125.1 Thermoflexales bacterium
GGCGTTATCCCACCTGGTTATCCCACATGGCGTGTGGGATAACCAGCTTCGGCCTATCATCGCCGCCATGCACACCTTGGACCACGACGCCACGCACGCCATGCTGCCTTACGGCGAACTGGCAGCGGAAGTGCGGGCCGTACTGCGCGACAAGCGCGCCGGCCTCATCGCTGCGCCGGCGCGCATCGCGCTGCCGCTGCCAGGCAATGGCGTGCTGCTCGCCATGCCGGCGGCCGATCCGCGCATCGCCATCACCAAGCTCGTCAGCGTGCATCCGCACAACGTCGAGCGCGGTTTGCCCAGCATTCACGGTGAAGTGATCGTGATGAACGCGCAGACCGGCGAACGACTGATGCAGTTAGATGGCCGAGCCGTGACGGCGCGGCGCACGGCAGCCGTGTCACTGGTGGCAGCGCAGGCGCTGGCAAAAGATGACGTGATGCGCGGGCCGCTGCTCATCGTCGGCGCCGGCGTGCAAGCGCGCGCCCACGCCGAAGCCTTTTGCGCGTGGCAGCCGGCGCTGGATGTGCTGATCTGCTCGCGCAACTTCGACAAGGCCGAAGCACTGGCGCATGACCTGCATCGCAAATCCAACATCAACGCCCAGGCCATCGGCAGCATCGACGACGTGCTGCCAGTGTGCAGCCTGATCGTGACGGCGACCACGAGTGCGACGCCGGTGCTGCATGGCCGCGTGCGCGACGACGCGCTGATCGTTGCCGTCGGCGCATATTCGCGAAAGATGGCGGAAGTGCCGGCACATATCGTGCAGCGCTGCGCGATCTTCGTGGACACGCGCGAAGGCGCGCAAGCTGAGGCCGGCGATCTGATTCAGGCCAACGTCGATTGGGCGAAGGTGGTGGAGTTGGAAGATGTGGTGGAGAAGGGGTTGGAGGGGTCGGAGCGCTTCGAGCGCTCCGACCCCTATTCCCCTGTTCTTTTCAAGAGCGTCGGCAACGCCATGTGGGATCTGGCAGCCGCGCGGCTGGCGGTGATGAACGACAATCGCTGAAACCAGCGCAATCAGCAGACGGACGACCAGCGGTCGCCCCTACAAATAGCGCACAGCCGCTGCGCTACAATCCCAGCGTGATCGGGGAAAAACATCTCAACACGCTTGAACTGCCGAAGATTCTGGAGCGGCTCTCGGCCTATTGCGCATTCTCGGCAAGCGTTGAACTGGCATTGCAACTGACGCCGGCGACCGAGGCCGGCGAGGTGCAGCGCCGGCTGGCCGAAACGACGCAGGCGCGTGAGGCGCTGTTGAAAAACGACAGCCTCACCATCGGTGGCGCGCGCGATGTGCGCGAGCCGGCGCGTCTGGCGGCGCGCGGCGGCGTGCTGGAGCCGCAGCAATTTCTGGAGATTCGCGACACGCTGAACAGCGGCCGCAGCTTGCAGCGCTCGCTCTCGCGCGCCGGCGCCATCTATCCCCAACTCACCGCCATCATCAACGTCATCGAGCCAAGCGGCGCGCTGCTGGCCGAGATTCAGCGCTGCATCGATGACAGCGGCGAAGTGCGCGACAGCGCATCGCCGGCGCTCTCCTCCATTCGCCGCGAAGTGCGCGTGGTGCATGACCGTCTGCTCGCCAAGCTGCAGCGGTTGGTGAGCGACGGCAACAATGCGACATTCTTGCAGGAAGCGCTGGTGACGCAGCGCGCCGGCCGCTACGTGGTGCCGGTGAAGGCCGACTTCAAGGGCCGCATCCCCGGCCTGGTGCATGACCAGAGCGCCAGCGGCCAGACGCTGTTCATCGAGCCGCTCGCCACACTCGAACTCAACAACGAGTGGCGCGAGTTGCAGTTGGCTGAGGAGCGCGAAGTGCGCCGCATCCTCGCTGCGCTCAGCACGCAGGTCGGCGCGGAAGTCGATTCCATCGTTCGCACGGTCGAGGCGCTGGCGCAATTCGATCTGGCGTTGGCAAAGGCGAAATACGCCTACGCCACGCGTTCGGTCGCGCCGGCAATCACCCGCAGAGAAGGGGAGAAAGTGCGAAGGGGAGAAAGTGAGATCGCACCTTCCCACTTCCCCGCTTTCTCACTTTCACAAGCCAGACATCCGCTGCTCAACCCCGACACGGTCGTGCCAATCGATGTGACGCCGGACAAGCTGACGCGCGTGCTGGTCATCACCGGCCCCAACACCGGCGGCAAAACAGTGGCGCTGAAGACCATCGGCCTGCTTGCGCTCATGGCGCAGTGCGGGTTGCACCTGCCGTGCGATCAGGCAGCGCTGCCGGCGTTCGACGCGATCTATGCCGACATCGGCGACGAGCAGAGCATCGAGCAGAGCTTGTCCACGTTCTCATCCCACCTGACCAATCTGCGCTCATTTTTGGAGTCGGTCAATGAGCAGTCGCTGGTGCTGCTGGATGAATTGGGCAGCGGCACCGACCCGACGGAAGGCGCGGCGATGGCGCGCGCGATCCTCGAATTTCTGCTCAAGACCGGCGCGACATGCGTGGTGGCAACACATTATCCCGAGTTGAAAGCATGGGCATCGCTGACCGACGGCGCAGCCAACGCGAACATGGCGTTTGATTACGAAACTCTGCGCCCGCTCTACAAACTCAGCATCGGGTTGCCAGGTCGCTCGAACGCATTTGCCATCGCGCAGCGGCTGGGCATGCCGGAAGACATCCTGGCAAAGGCGCGCAGCTACCTGGATGCGAATGTCGCGCGCGCCGAGGACATGCTGGCCGAGATTGCGCGGCTGCAACAGCAGAGCGAGCACGCGCGCGAGGCAGCCCGCAAATCGCAGCGCGAGGCCGAGGCCAACGCGGATCGCATCCGCCTGCGCCTGAATGCCATTGAGGACGAGCGCAAGGAATTGCTGAACCTGGCGAAAGAGGAGGCGCTGCGCGAAACCGAGCAGATGCGCGCCGAGGTGCGCCGGCTGCGCCAGCGCATCACCGCCGCCGGCGGCACGCTGGATGACGTGCGGCAGATCGAGCAGGAAGTAGACCGAGCCGTGGAGCAGGCGCAGGCCCAGCGCCCCAAGCTGCCGCTGGCGGCGCCAGAGCCGCAACGCCGGCGCGCCATCCAGGCCGGCGACACCGTGCGCGTGAAATCGCTGAATGCCACTGCCGAGGTGAACTCGATCAGCGATGGCGAGGCTGACGTGCAGATGGGGCGCATGCGCATGCGGGTAAAGCTGAGCGACCTGGAGCGCGTGCGAACTGCGCAGGCTGAAAAGCCGGTGGAGGACAGCGCCAAGGTGATCTACGCCGATCGCGGGCCGGCGCCGTCGATGGAGATTGACCTGCGCGGCATGACTGCCGAGGAAGGTGTGGGGCGGGTGGAGGATTATCTGGAGCGCGCAGCGCGCGCCGGCCTGCCCTTCGTGCGCATCATTCACGGCAAAGGCACTGGCGCCTTGCGCCGCGCCGTGCGCGATGCCATCAAGCGCGATCACAACGTGAAATCGTATGAAACCGGCCTTGAAGGCGAAGGGGGTGATGGCGTGACGGTGGTGAAGTTGAAGGGAGACTCGCCATGAGCAACTCGCGCCTCGTCCGCATCGCGCTCACGCTGGGCATCATCGCGCTGTTGATCTTTATCATCGACAGGCTGTGGTCGTTCGGCCAATTCATCGGGCCGGTGGTGTCGACGTTGGCGGCAGCGTGGTTTCTGGCGTTTTTGGTGAAGCCGCCGATTCGCCGGCTGCGCAAGGGCATCATCCCAAACTTCATCGTTCAAGACGTGCGCAAGCGCTATGGCAATGGCGCGGCGAGCAAACTGAAGATCATTCGCCTGCCGCTGTGGCTGGCGGTCGCCATTGTGTATCTCGTGGTGCTGTTCGTCATCACCAGCCTCGTCACGCTGGCGACAGTGACGATCATCCCGCAGGCTGCCGAACTGATTCGCCGGCTGCCGGAATTTATCAATGCCTTTCCAGAGCAGGTGGCTGAGCTGTGGGCCGGCGTCGCGGGGCGCTTTGGAATGGACCCGCAGGCGCTCAATCGGCTCATCTCCATCGAGCAATTGACGCTGCCGGCCACGCAGGCCGCTGGCATCGCCGCCAGCCAGCTGCTGACGTTTGCCGCATTGACTGCCTCGCTGGTCGGGCAGACTTTTTTGGTGATCGTGCTGAGCCTTTACATCGTGGTGGAGGACCAGCAGGTAGGCCGGCAATTTCTCATGTTGCTGCCGGCGCGCTCGCACGAGACCGTGCGCGCAATGTACAGGGCGATTGATCACGCCTTCAGCGGCTATTTGCGCGGACAGGTGGCCGGCGCTTTTCTGCGCGGCTTGTTTGTCTTGATCGTCTTTCAACTTTTCAACGTAAATTTCGGCGTGGTGGTGGCCATTGCGTTTGCGTTGTTGTCATTTGTGCCATTGATCGGCGGGCCGATCGGCATCGTGATTGCCGGCATTGTTACCCTCATCGTGCAGCCAGATGCGGCCCTGGTATTGGTGTTGCTGATATTTGCCTTCGACCAATTCGTGGCCTATGGCGTCTTGCCGCGCTTGATGAAAGACATGGTTGGCGTGCCGAGCCTGGTAGCGCTGCTGGCGATCAGCATCGGCGTGCAACTGCTCGGCTTCTGGGGGCTGGTATTCGGCGTGCCGATTGTGGGCGCGATCTATGCGGTGGTGTTCGACTTTTATCTGCCGCGCCGGCGCGCAGCGGATGGGGCGCCGGCGGCGCAGCCAGTTGCCCCACCCGCCTCCGAAAACTCTCAGCCAGTGGCAGTAGACTTGCCGCGTGAAGAAACGAAAGGGCCGGCGCTGAAAGGCTCGCAGTGAATTTTGGCCGGCCTTGCATGTGAGGTGTCAGGTGAATTTGTTTAATCCACGCAAGGATCGTGAAAATGAGATCAAAAGCATGGGCCGGCTGCCGCCGGGCCAGTCGCTGACCGAGAAATTTCCCGTGCTGCATTACGGCTCGGTGCCGCACTACGACATGACGAAGTGGACCTTTCGCGTGTACGGTGAAGTGGAGGAGTCAAGGCAGTGGTCGTGGCAGGATTTCCAGAAGCTGCCCATGCGCGAGATCAAGATGGACATTCACTGTGTGACGCGCTGGAGCAAGTTCGACACCACCTGGAAGGGCGTGTGGCTGCCCGACTTGATCGAGCAGGGCTACATCAAGCTGAAGCCGGCGGCAAAGTTCGTCATCGAACATTGCGAATATGGCTTCACCACGAATCTCGACATCGATCATTTCATGCGGCCGACCACCTTGTTGGCCACCGAGTTCAATGGCCAGCCGCTTGATCCCGATCACGGCTATCCGTTGCGGGTGGTGGTTGGCGCGGTAAAGGAGAATGCGAAGGACCCCGACACGCGCTACTTCTGGAAGGGCGGCAAATGGCTGCGCGCGCTGGAATTCACGCAGACAGATCGCCCGGGCTTCTGGGAGCAGGCCGGCTATCACAACATCGCACGCGTATGGCCTGAGGAGCGCTTTGAAGGGAGTTGGTAAGGGAGTGAAAACGATGAGCAAGCTTGAAGTAGCGACGCTGGCCGGGGGTTGCTTCTGGTGCCTGGAAGCGGTGTATGAGCAACTGCGCGGCGTGGTGAAGGTGGAGAGCGGCTACGCCGGCGGCAGCATCCCCAACCCAACCTATGAACAGGTGTGCAGTGGCGCAAGCGGCCATGCCGAAGTGGTGCAGATCACCTTCGAGCCGGCGGTGATTTCGTATCGCGATGTGCTCGAGGTGTTCTTCGTCATCCATGACCCCACCACGCTGAACCGGCAAGGCGCGGATGTTGGAACGCAATATCGATCGGTGATCTTCTTCCATTCTCCAGAACAGGAAGCTACTGCCAAGGAAGTGATCGCCGCACTTGAAGCTGCGAAGCTGTACGACGACCCGATCGTGACAGAGGTTGCGCCGCTCGACCACTTTTACAAGGCTGAGGCATATCACCAGGGCTACTACCGCAGCAACCCGAATCAAGGCTACTGCCGCATGGTCATCACGCCAAAGGTGGCCAAGACGCGCAAGATGTTCGTGGATCGGTTGAAGACGCCGGCGTGATGGCGAAAGCCCGATTCCCTGGCAGTCAGGTTTCTGCGCGTGCTGGAAAAATCAAATCCCCGGCTTCTACAAAGCCGGGGATTTGCATGTCGCAACTAGAGCTACGCCAGAGCTACTTCTTGCCGTGCTTCAGCGCGGCGTGGGCAGCAGCCAGGCGCGCCACTGGCACGCGAAACGGTGAGCAGCTCACGTAGTTCTGGCCAATCATGTAGCAGAACTCCACCGAGCTTGGGTCGCCGCCGTGCTCGCCGCAGATGCCAACCTCGAGCGCCGGCCGCGCCTTGCGGCCCTCGCTCACAGCCGTCTTCATCAACTGCCCCACGCCATCGCGGTCGATGGTCTGGAACGGGTTGACCGGCAAAATACCTTCCTCGACATACTTGAGCAGGAAGTTGCGCTCGGCATCGTCGCGCGAGTAGCCGAACGTCATCTGCGTCAGGTCGTTCGTGCCAAAGGAGAAGAATTCAGCCATGCTCGCGATCTCGCCGGCGGTCACTGCTGCGCGGGGAATCTCGATCATCGTGCCGAACTTGTACTTCACCTTCACGCCCTTGGCAGCCATCACTTCCTTGGCCACCTTCTCCAACACCGGTTGCACGCGCTTCAACTCATTCACGTGGCCGGTCAATGGGATCATCACTTCAGGCATCGGGTCACCGCCCGCCTTCTTCACGTTGCAGGCCGCCTCAAAGATGGCGCGCACCTGCATGATGATCAGGCCGGGGATCATGATGCCAAGGCGGATGCCGCGCAGGCCCATCATCGGGTTCTGCTCATGATGCTGATTCACAGCCCGCAGCAACTCCTGCTTCCTGGCGTAATCCTTCAACTCGCTGTCGCTCAGGCTCTCGTACTGGCGCTTGGTTTCCAGTTGCGCCACTTCCCTGACCAGTTCTTCCTGCGAGGGCAGGAACTCATGCAGCGGCGGGTCGATCAGGCGGATGATGACGGGCAGGCCGCTCATCGCGCGGAACAAGCCATCGAAGTCGCTGCGCTGGAACGGCAGCAACTCATCGAGCGCGGCCTGCTGCTCTTCCGGCGTGGTCGCGAGGATCATGCGCTGCACGATCGGCAGGCGCGCGGCCTCGAAGAACATGTGCTCGGTGCGGCACAGGCCGATGCCCTGCGCGCCATAGGCGCGAGCGCGCTCGGCATCCTTCGGATAGTCAGCATTGGCCCACACCTGCAAACCGCGCACGGGCTTGCCGTCGGCGCTTGTGCGGGTCTTCTGCGCGCTGATCTCGTCGGCCCACTTCAGCAGCGTGACCAGGTCGGCCTGCTCCTCGAACGAGGGGCTGACTGTTGGCAACTGGCCGATGTACGATTCACCCTTCGCGCCATCGAGCGAGACCCAGTCACCTTCCTTCAGCACGTGGCCGTTGGAGGTCACCACGCGATTGTTCAAGTCGATCGCCAGCGCATCCGCGCCACAGACAGCCGGGATGCCGAACTGGCGCGCGACCACCGCTGCGTGGCTGGTCGCGCCACCGCGCGCGGTCAGAATGCCCTTCGCCGCCACCATGCCGTGCACGTCATCTGGCTTGGTCTCGGGGCGAATCAAAATCACGTCCTTGCCTTCCTTGCCCCACGCTTCGGCCTTGTCGGCATCGAAAGCCAGCATGCCCACCGCTGCGCCTGGTGAGGCATTCACGCCCTTTGCCAACAGCCGGCCTTCCGCCTTGGCCGCTTTCACCTGCTTGTCGTCAAACTGCGGGTGCAACAGGAAGTCCACATCGGCAGTGCTGACGCGCTGCAGCGCCTCTTCCTTGGTGATCAACTTTTCCTTGCACTGGTCCACGGCGATCTTGATGGCGCTTCTGGCAGTGCGTTTGCCATTGCGGGTCTGCAACATGTAGAGCTTGCCCTGCTCGACGGTGAACTCCACGTCCTGCATGTTGCGGTAGTGCTTTTCCAGGATGCCGCTGATCTTCATGAACTGCTTGTAGGTGGCCGGCATCTCCTTTGCCATCTCAACGATGGGTTTCGGCGTGCGAATGCCGGCTACCACGTCTTCGCCCTGCGCGTTGATGAGATATTCACCCAGCATGACCTTCTCGCCAGTGGATGGGTCGCGGGTGAATGCGACGCCCGTCGCGCAGTCTTCGCCCATGTTGCCGAAGATCATTGTCACAACGTTCACGGCGGTCGGCAGCGTCGTCTTCCAGCCCATCGTCTTGGCATAGGTGCGCGCCTTGTGGCCGGTGGCGCTGCGGAACACTGCCATCGCACATTCATGCAGCTGCTGGTTCACATCCTGCGGAAAGTCCTTGCCGGTTTCCTTCTTGATGACCGCCTTGAAAATCTGCACGAGTTCTTTCAGGTCGTCGGTGGTCAGATCGGTGTCAAGCTTCACACCCTTCTTGTGCTTCATCTCGTCCATAGGCTCGTCGAACTTCTCGTCGTCGATGCCAAGCACAGTTGCGCCGAACATCATCAGCAGCCGGCGATACGAGTCATATGCAAAGCGATCCTTGCCGGTGACGGCGATCATCTCCTCGACCGTCTTGTCGTTCAGGCCGACGTTCAGCACGGTCTCCATCATGCCTGGCATGGATTCACGCGCGCCAGAGCGAACAGAGACGAGCAACGGGCGAATGCCTGGCGTGCCGCCTCCAAAGCGCTTGCCAGTCTGCTTCTCCACAACCTTCATCGCGGCGAGCGCCTGATCCCAGGCCTCTTTGGGGATCTTGTTGCCGGCTCTTACAAACTCATCGCACACTTCGGTGCTGAGGGTGAAGCCGGGCGGCACGGGCAGGCCGGCGCGCGTCATGTCGAAGAGGCCCGCACCCTTGCCGCCGAGCAAATCGCGCACCTCGTTCCAGCTCTTGGTCACTTTGTTCACGCCTTTCTCATCGTTGAAGAGAAAGACCCACTGCTTCTTTGCGGCGCCATTCTTGCTCGCGCCATTCTTCGAAACAGCTTTTGCAGCCGGCTTGCCCGCCGGCTTCCTGGTTGGGGTTTTGACTGCCATGTCTACGAAATTCTCCTTGCGCTAATGCGTTCAAGCGTAAACCACGAGGTCATTCAAACGTGACAAAGAGCATCACACGCGCCTCATGGCTGAATTGCCAACACCAGATTTTAACGGTTTCCAGTGAATAAGTGTAGCCTTGACGCCAGGCGCTGTCGCTAGCTGAATGGCCAACCTTATGGGCAGACCTGCAGTCTCTCAGCCGGCATCTGCGTCCGCGCACTGCGCCGCGGCCATACCCGAAAGCGTGACCAGCGGCACGCCACCACCCGGGTGCGCGCTGCCGCCGGCATAGTACAACCGGCGGATCGCACCGGCGCGGTTCGCCGGCCGCATAAACGCCGCCATCAGGTTGTTCGACGAAAAACCATAGATCGCGCCGCGATGTCCGCCATAGGTGTTTTGCAAATCCTGTGGCGTGCAGATGCGCTCGGCCACGATTGCAGTGTGCGGTTCAGCGATGGGGCTGACGCGATTGATATGGTTGACCAGCAAGCCGCGGACGTGGCGCGCATAGCCGGCGCGCTCCTTCGCCCAGTCATATGCCGCGCTCAAGGGTGGCGCGTTGACCAGCGCGAACCAGTTTTCGTGGCCGGCCGGCGCGTGGTCAGCGTCCGTCTTCGACGTGATACACAGGTAGATCGTGGGATCCTTCGGTGCGACCCCGCGCTTGAAGATGTCGTCGAACTCGCGCGGATAGTCGCTCGCAAAAAAGATGTTGTGATGCGCGAGCCCATCGTGCGTGCCGCGCGCGCCCAGCAGCAGCGTGAACCCGCTGCACGATGGCTCTAGACCCCCGCTCCCGGTGCGGGAAGAGCCAGGGGCGAGGTGGAGCAGTGTCTCCCGTGCAAACGTGAAATCCACATTGCATACCACCGCGTCAGCCTCAATCACCGCGCCGCCGGCCAGCCGCGCGCCTCCCGCCACGCCATCCTTTACGATGATCTCGGTCGCCGGCGTGTCGTAGCGAAACTCGACGCCCAACTCCTGCGCCAGCCGCGCATATGCCAGCGCAAGCTGATAGATGCCGCCACGCACATACCACGCGCCCTGCGCCATCTCCACATGCGCAATCACGTTCAGCGTCGCCGGCGCGCGATAGGGCGATGAGCCGTTGTAGGTGGCAAAGCGGTCGAACAATTGAATCAAATGCGGATCCTTGAAGTGCGCCTTCACGGCCTGATGCATCGTGCGCAGCGCGTCGATCTTCAGCACATCGGCCAGCGGCAGCTTCATCAAGTCTTTGAGGCTGGGTTTGGCGCGATACAAAAAGGGGTCGCCCACCACATCGTGCAGCCGGCGCGCGTAGCGCATGAACTTGCGGTAGCCGGC
>JBDHWI010000142.1:0-10268 GCA_039810125.1 Thermoflexales bacterium
TCAACGAGGCAGAGGCCGGCGAGACGATGACAAAGATCCGGGCGCTTGGCCGGCGCGCCATGTTCATCAAAACCGACGTGGCCGACGAGGCGCAGGTGCGCGCGATGATCAATCAGACTGTGGACACACTTGGCCGGCTCGACATCCTGGTGTGCTGTGCCGGCATCTTCGGCAAGGAAACCCCGTTTCTGGAGATGACCAGCGCCTACTTCGAGAACATCATGCGCGTCAATGTCAATGGCGCTTTCTACTGCCATCAGGCTGCCATCCCGCACATGCTGAAGCGCGGTTGGGGCCGTTGCGTCACCATCACCAGTGGCGCGCGGCTGGGCGCGACCCACAACGTGCCGTATGGCGTGAGCAAAGGCGCGGTGTGGTCGCTGGTCATGGCGCTCGGCAACGCCTTCCCCAAGGAGGGCGTGTTCGTGAACGGCGTGGAGCCGGGTCGCGCATTGACGCAGATGGTCGTGCCGCGCTTCACGCGGGAGCACCTTGACAATCCGGGTGTGCCGATTGGCCGCTACTCCGACGCCGAGGAGGTGGCCGAGGTCATTGAGTTCCTTACGTCGGAGCGCAACACCTACACCACCGGCGCTGTCTGGAGTTGCAAGGGCGCGAGCGGGTGGAGTTGAAATGGAATATGCATTTCTCGGTGGCACCGGCTTGCAGGTGTCGCGCATTTGTCTTGGCACAGCCTTTCGCGCCAGCCTGTTCAAGGCAGAGCGTGATGACGCGCTATGCGAGCGGGTCGTCCATCATGCCCTCGACGCCGGCGTCAACTTCATCGACACCGCAAATTACTACAGCTATGGCCGCTCCGAGGAGATTGTGGGGCGGGCGCTGCAGGGCCGGCGTGACGACGTGGTGCTGGCGACCAAAGTGCGCTCGCCGGTAAAAGATCATCCTGGCCCAAATGACGCCGGTCTGTCGCGCTACCATGTGTTGCGCGAGTGTGAGCGCAGTCTGCGCCGGCTGCGCACGGATCACATCGATCTGTATTGGTTGCATGCGCCTGACGACCGCACACCCATCGAAGAGACCTTGCGCGCATTGGATGACCTGGTCCATCAGGGCAAAGTGCGCTATATCGGGTGTTGCAACTATGCGGCCTGGCAGGTGTGCGAGGCGTTGTGGCGCAGCGATGTGCAGCGCTTGCAGCGCTTCACCGCCATTCAAAATCAATACAGCCTGCTCAACCGCTGGGAAGTGGAGCCGGATTTGGCGTCGGTGTGCGCGAAATTCGGGCTTGGCATGGCAGCATATTCGCCGCTGGCGGTGGGTTTGCTGAGCGGGCGGTTTCGGCGTGGACAACCTGTGCCGGCCGGCACACCGTGGTCTGCCGGTGAGCCCTATGCGCGCCACTTCGATCTCGCCATGACGCCGGCGGCCGATGAGATCGTGCAGGCGCTGAGTGAGATCGGCGCGGCGCGCGCCAAAACGCCTGCGCAAGTTGCGCTGCGCTGGCTGCTCGACAAGCCCGCAGTCACGTCGATCATCATCGGGCCGGATACACCGGCGCACGTGGATGACACGCTCGGCGCGCTGGGCTGGTCGCTTGCGCCAGAAGATCAGGCGCGCCTGGATGCGTTGTCTGCTCCGCCGAAGCCGCTCAAATTTTCGTGAGTCACGCAGAGATGTAGGCCGGCGTGCGCTTTTGCGATGAAGGATCAGCGCGTGCTACACTCGCGCCGGCATGTCCCAGACAATACTGCCGCGCATCTGCGCCATCGTGCTCACCTTGAATGAGCAGCGTCACATCGGCGATTGCCTTGCGTCGGTGAGTTGGGCAGACGATCGGCTGGTCTTCGACTCCTTCAGCACGGATCGAACTGCTGAGATTGCGGAGGCTGCCGGCGCGCGCGTGGTTCGGAACCCGTTTGAGAATTACGCGCAGCAGCGCAATGCCGCGCTCGATGCGGTCGCCGGCGCAGCAGACTGGGTGTTCTTCATCGATGCCGATGAGCGCTGCACGCCGCAGCTCGCGCAGGAGATCCGCAGTGAGATTGCCGCGCCCAGACATGACGTCTACAGCGTGCCGCGCCACAACTTCCTGTTTGGCAAATTGACGCTGGGCGCAGGCTGGTATCCCGATTTTCAAGCACGTCTGTTTCGCGTGGGCAAAGCCGGCTTTGACCCACTGCGCGAAGTGCATGAGGTGGCGCTGTTTGCCGGCGAGATGGGCCGCCTTAAAAATGTGCTGGTGCATTACAACTACGATGACGTCCAGCAATTCCATCGCAAGCAGCGCAAATACAGCGAATACGACGCCGGCATTCTGTTCAAGCAGGGCGTGCGCGCCAGGCCGCGCAACTTCGTGCTGCAGCCACTGCGCGAATTTCGCCGGCGCTTCTTCACGCTCAAAGGCTATCGCGATGGCCTGCATGGCCTGCGCCTGAGCGCGCTGATGGCGTATTACAACTTCGACATGTATCGCCGGCTGTGGCGCATGTGGCATGCTCCCCATCAAAATGGGGCAGAGCAGGGTGAACGATAGATGAAACTGCGACAAATTGGCAACTCGAAACTCATGGTGACGCCGTTGTGCCTGGGCGGCAATGTGTTTGGCTGGACGATTGACGAGCCGGCGTCGTTCGAAGTGTTGGATGCCTATGTGGCGATGGGTGGCAACTTCATCGACACCGCCGACGTCTATTCGACGTGGGTTGCCGGCAACGCCGGCGGTGAGAGCGAAGTCATTCTGGGCCGCTGGATGAAGGCGCGCAGCAATCGCGACAAGGTCGTCATCGCTACCAAGTGCGGCAGCAAGATGCCAGGAGGTTCGGGTCTCGGCCGCGCGTGGATTCACAGAGCAGTCGATGATTCACTGCGCCGCTTGCAGACTGATTACATCGACTTGTATCAGTCGCACATCGACGACGCAAACGCGCCGCTGGAAGAGACGATGGAGGCGTTCGATGACCTCATCCGCGCCGGCAAGGTGCGCGCGCTGGGTTGCTCGAACTACAGCGGCGCGCGCTTGCGGCAGGCGCTTGAGATCAGCAGGCAACATGGTTTTGCACGTTACGAATGCGTGCAGCCGAAATACAACTTCGTCAGTCGCGAATATGAGCAAGATCCGTTGCCGGTGGTGCAGCAAAACCACGTCGGCTGTATTCCGTATTCATCGCTGGCAAGCGGCTTTTTGACTGGCAAATACAAGCGCGACGCGATGCTGCCGGAGAGCAAGCGCGCCGCCGGCGTGCAGCAGCGCTACTTCAATGTCGCAGCATTTGAAGCGCTCGCAAAGGTCGAGGCATTGGCGACGGAGTTGAGCGCGACGCCGGCGCAGGTCTCGCTTGCCTGGCTGATGCAGCAACCGACCATCACGGCGCCCATCGCCAGCGCCACCAGCGTTGCGCAGTTGAAAGAGCTGATGGGCGCTGTGGCGTTGAAATTGCCGCAGGATGCGCTTTCATAGGGGCGCCCAGCGGTCTCCCCCTGCAACGAAAGGCGTGTTTGTGGGATGATTGGCGGATACGAACATCTGTTCTGACCATGGGCAAGGCTACCGCGCAACCTGCAACCTCGCCGGCGCACAAGATCATCTCTGGCGTGATTGAGCGCATCACGTTTCAGAATGAAGACACCGGCTACACCGTTGCGCGCCTCTTGCCAGACCGCCGCGACGACCGCGCCCAACGCGATGGCCTCGTCACCATCGTCGGCTCGCTGATCGGCATCAACATCGGTGAGGCGCTTGAACTGACCGGTTTCTGGCAGCACCACACTGCGCATGGCTGGCAATTCACCGTGCTGAACTATCGCTCGGTGCTGCCGGCTACCGCGCAGGGCATCCGCAAATACCTTGGCAGCGGCTTGATCAAGGGCATCGGCCCACGCATTGCCGAGCGCATCGTCGCGCACTTCGACGTTGGCACCCTCGACATTCTCGACGCGCAACCCGAACGTCTGCGCGAGGTGCCGGGCATTGGCGCGAAGAAGATCGCCGCGATCTCTGCGGCGTGGCGCGAGCAGAAAGCCATCAAGGATGTGATGATCTTTTTGCAAGGCAATGGCATCAGCACCAGCCTGGCGGTGCGCATCTACAAGCAGTATGGCGATGCCTCGATCACCATCACGAAGAACGAGCCATATCGTCTGGCGCGCGAGGTGGATGGCATTGGCTTCCGCACCGCCGACAAGATCGCACAGGCGCTGGGCGTGAAGCTGGATGATCCGGAGCGCTTGAAGGCCGGCATCTTGCACGCGCTATCGCAAGCCACTGACGATGGCCATACCTACTTGCCCATCGACAAACTGGCCGCAAGCGCTGCCGAGTTGCTGGGCGTAGGCCTGGAGCGCGCGCGGCAGGCGACTGACGACCTGATTGTGGAGCAGGGCGCGAGTTCTGAATATTTGCAAAAGCAGCCTGATGGCACACTCGCCTTTCTGCCGGCGCAGACGCCGTCTGGCAAAAAGGCAGGTGAGGCGAGGCCGGTCTATGGCGTGGCGCTGCCGCCGCCGGACGCCGAGCAGGTGGTTTACCTGTGGCCGTTCTACCGCGCCGAGTCGAACGTGGCGAAGCATGTGCAGCGCTTGATGGGTCGCGCGCCGCGTGAAGATCGTCTGCGCGAGTTTGGCGACGCATCCATCGACGCGCTGCTGGATGGCCTGATCTCGCGCGAGCCGTTGCGCTTGTCGGAGAAGCAGCGCGCCGGCGTGGCGATGGCCTTGCAACAGTCCGTCAGCATCCTCACTGGCGGCCCCGGCACCGGCAAGACGACCAGCATGCGAGCATTGATTCGCCTCTTGCAAAGCCGCAACAAGAAGGTGGCGCTGGCTGCGCCAACTGGCCGCGCCGCCAAACGCCTGAGCGACGCGACCGGCATCGAGGCTAAGACAATTCACCGCCTGTTGCAACTGCGCCCAGGCAGCCAGGCTGCTTTCGATCAATCTGAACCCATCGATGTCGACGTGCTGATCGTCGATGAGTCGAGCATGTTGGACGTGCTGCTGATGAACACGCTGCTGAAGGCGGCGCCGACGGGCGCGCATGTGCTGTTCGTCGGCGATGCCGATCAGTTACCTAGCGTCGGCGCCGGCAACGTGCTAGCCGATCTCATTGCCAGCGGCGTGGTGCCGGTGACACGACTGGATGTGATCTTTCGTCAGTCCGAGAGCAGCGCAATCATCACCAATGCGCACCGCATCAACAAGGGTGAGATGCCGGCGACCGGCGGTGCGATCAACGACTTTTTTGTGTTTGCCGAAGAGGATGCCGAGAGGGCCGGCGAGTTGGTAATCGATCTGGTGACGCGGCGCATCCCGGCGAAGTTCGGCTTGAAACCGGCGGACATTCAAGTGCTTGCGCCGATGCACAACGGCAAATGCGGCGTGTCCTATTTGAATGAGCAATTGCAGGAGCGACTGAACCCGCCGGCGGCGAACAAGCCGCAGAGGCAATTTGGACATCGCACTTTTCGCACCGGCGACAAGGTGCTGCAAACGCGCAACAACTATGACCTCGATGTGTTCAACGGCGACGCCGGCGTCATCACGGCCATTTATCCCGAAGCCCAGATCGTGCAGGTGCGGTTGGAAGATGGCCGCGCGGTGGATTACGAATTCACCGAACTTGATCAACTTGCGCTGGCCTACGCCATCAGCATCCACAAATCGCAGGGCAGCGAGTATCCCGCAGTGGTGATCCCGCTGGTGATGAGCCACTACATGATGCTGGAGCGCAAGCTGCTCTACACCGCTGTGACGCGCGCAAGGCGACTCACGGTGCTGGTGGGCAGCCGGCGCGCGATTGGCATGGCCGTGCGCAACGCCGGCATGAACAAGGCCGGCCGTTTCACTGGCCTAGCCATCCGCTTGCGGAATTAGTCAGCCTGCACACCCTGTCAAAAGGTCACAACTCTTTGTTGACGGGTGGGGCGGCGGCATCAAGTTCAGCCCACAGCGCTTCAGGGATGGTTGTCTTTGCCAGATCAATGGTCTGCTGGATGCGCTCGGGCTTGCTCATGCCAATGATGGTTGACGTGATGCGCGGGTCGCGCAGGGAGAATTGCAGCGCTGCCGCTGCAAGCGGCACGTCATACTTCTTGCACACCGCCTCCAACTTAAAGGCGCGATCCACCATCTCGGCGTCGGCCTCGCGGTAGGCGAAGCGCGGATAGGCGCTTGGCCCTTTGGCCAGGATGCCGCTGCCATAGGGCGCCGCGTTGAACACAGCCACACCGCGCTTGTGCGCCGCTTCCAGCAGCGGCTCGGCCACGCGGTTGAGCAGCGTGTAGCGGTTGTGCGTGATCACCATGCTGAATGCGCCGGTTTCGACATACTGGATCTCCATGTCGATGGGGCCGCCGGCGACGCCAAGATGCTTGATCAACCCTTCGCGCTGCATCTGCTGCAACACGTCGAGCGGTCCGCCCTTCGACATCACGTTTTCAAACGTCGTGTTTTCGGGGTCGTGCAGATGCATGATGTCGATTGAGTTCAACCCAAGCAACTTCAAGCTGCGCTCAACTGACTTGCGCATCTGCGCGCCGCTGAAATCGCCGGTTTGCAGGTTGCGGTCGGCCTTCGACGCCAGCACATAGCCCGCCGGCACCCTGCCGCCATATTCCTTCAGCACCAGGCCGATGCGGCGCTCGCTTTCGCCATCGCCGTAGGAATACGCCGTGTCGAGAAAGTTGATGTCGCTGTTGAAGATGGTGCGCACGGTGTCGAGTGCCTGCACTTCAGCCACGCTGTAGGTGAATGTCTCGGGCATGTCGCCCAATGGCGCGCAGCCGATGCATAGCGGCGTGACTGTCAGACCGGTGTTTGCCACAGGCCGGCGGACTTGCTTTCCATTTTCAAAAAGTGATGTGTTCATGTTGGTTTCGGATAGAGGTTGGCGGAGTATAAAGTCAAAGTCCATCGCGTATCATCCAGCGGATGGCGCTGAATGCAACGATCTACAACTTCAACATCACCCTGAGCGATATGGACCGCAGCGTGTATGAGAACTTTGCGCTGCGCGTGGCGCAGCACCCCACCGAGACGCCAGAATACATGCTCACCCGCGTGCTGGCCTACTGCCTGGAGTTTTGTGATGGCATTGCGCTGGCGAAGGCGCTGGAGGATGCCAGTGAGCCGGCGGTGTGGGCGCGCGACCCCACCGGCGCATTGACGTTGTGGGTGGAGGTGGGTATGCCGGATGCTGAGAAGCTGCATCGCGCCAGCAAGGCCGCGCCGCGTGTTGCCATCTACACCCATCGCGATCCCGACATGCTGCGCCGCAACCTCGCCGGCAAATCGATTCACCGCGCTGAGTCGATCCCGCTGTTCGCCTTCGAGCGCGCTTTCATGGCGTCGTTGGTTGTGTTGCTGGACCGGCGCATGGCGCTCGATGTGTCCGTCACGGAAGGCCATCTCTATATCAACACCGCGAACGCTACGCTAGAAACGCAACTGCGTGAACAGTCCATCGTCGGATGAAAGGGGCCGGCGCGCATGCATGACGTGCCTGGTGCGATCCGATGCTGCAAGTTTGAGCGAAGTCGATTTGCTGCTTGCTCGATCCGCCAGGCCCACGATCCGCTCAATCGACCGCCGGCGTGCGATACAGCACCTGCCCGTTGACCTTGATCTCCACATCTTGCAAATACTGTTTCAATGCAGCCTTGCTCACCGTCATGCCCAGGCCTGGCGCATCTGGCGCGCTGATCTCACCATTCGCATCGCGTTCGATGTGGTTCTCGGTCAAGTCATACGCCAGCGCCTTGGGCTCGAAGGGGTATTCGCTGATGCGGGGCTCGCGCAGGCCGGCGAAGGGCTGCAGCGACGCGCTGAGTGCAAGGTGCGATGTGAAGGTGTGATTGACGTAGGTCACACCGCGTGAAGCCGCATAGTCCGCAATTTGCTTTGCGCCGCTGATGCCGCCGATGCGGCCGGCGTCGATCTGAATGAAGCCAAGCGCGCAGTGATCGATCATGTGTTTCGCCATATAGGGGTTGTGTGAGCCTTCGCCGCCAGCCAGCTTCACCGGCGCGCACGCCTTGGCCAGCGCGACATGCTGCTCGAAGGCGTCCTTGACGAATGGCTCCTCAAACCACGTCACGTTGCAATCCTTCATCACCGGCGCGCGCTGGATGGCCGCATCGGCGTCGTCGCCAAAATTGGTGCCGGCGTCGATCAGCAGGATGCCATCTGCCCCGATGCCTTCTCGCGCTGCCATCACCTGGTCGACGTCCTCCTGAAGGCTGCCTTTGCCGAAGTTGCCCCAGCCAAACTTCGCCGCGCGAAAGCCGTTCTCGCGCGCGGTGCGGCCTTTTTGCAGCGTCTGCTGGGGCGTGTCGCCGAACAGCACGGAGGCATACGGCATCTTCGGATAGGCACTTGAGTAGCCGAGCAAGCGCCACACTGGCTCATCCAGCTTTTTGCCCATCAAATCCCACAGTGCCATGTCGATGCCTGACCAGGTATGGTCAGCCTGCAGCAGGTCGAAGCTGTTGTCGTGCATGAGCCGGCCCAGGCGGGAGATGTCTTTAAGGTCGTTTAAGGTTTGACCAATGACTGAGGCGGAGATCGGTTTGCATGCGCTGTGTGACATCGGCGCAACCATGCTGGCGATGGACGTGAGCGGCGACGCCTCGCACTCACCCCAGCCTTCGTGACCGCCGGCGCGCACCCGCACCACCAGCGCGTCCTGGCTGCCGTCGCCGATGTCCAGCACTTCCGGCATCGAGAGATAGAAAAGATCGACCGATTCGATTTTCATGCTGCGTATTTAAGCATCTCCGGCAGCTTGGCGCTTTCTTGATTTCCAAATTTCATCTGCTGCCTGCTTTTGTGAATGCTGACAGCACGTCCCGCTTGATGGCCTCTTCGTAGCTTGTCGCGCCGGCGAACGCGTCAGCCAGCGCCGCCTTGACTTGCACTTCATTCATGGGGTGCTGCGCCAGCCATGGCTTGATCTGCGCCCATTGCGGCAGACGATTCATCTGATGCACGATTTCGTCGGCCAGAATCTGCGCAGCGCTGGCAGGATCGGCGTCATCGACGCGCTCGCCGCCGATGACCAGATCGCGGAAGCGCACCACACGCCCGGCCACCACGCGCTTGTTCAAACGGTCATACACATGCTCGATCGTTTCGCTCAGGCCGGCGGGATTCAGCTCGCGCACCCACGCCGGCTGCACGGCGCTCACCTGCCCTAACAGCGCCAACTTTTCACTGCTGCGCGTCGTGATCTCGCGAATGATTGATGCGACAACGAGCAGGTGCCGGCCTGCCACGCTCTCATCCATCAGCGTACAGCGCCGGCCATCCGTCAGGTCATACTCGTCGCTGCCGCTGCTGGTGCGCACGGCCAGTTGATCGACGAAGCCGGCCAGGTGGCAGCGCTGCATCGCATCCGGTGCTGGCTGGCCTTGTGCGGCTGCAACGAGCAGGCCGGCCTGTTCGCATACGTCGAGCAGTTGCGAATAGGCCAGCGCCACCTCGCGCGCTGCCTGTGCATGGATGCCGTGCAGCGCGCAGATCTTTCCGTCAAAGTTGTTTTGCGCAGCAAAGTTAAACGCATTTGCCAGCAGGAAGAAATCTGAAGTGTGCTGGCCCTGCTTCAACAGGCGCTCGCGGTTGCGCTTTTGAATGCGATCCTCGCGACTCAGGCGGATCAACAAATCGCGTCCGCTGACCAGCGCGGCCATCAGTGCCACTTCGCGCACGGCGTGATAGCGCTCGGCCTCGATCAACATACGGGCAAAGCGCGGATGCGCTGGGATGCGCGCCATGCGCCGACCCACCTCGGTGATGTGGTTGTCCTTCGTCGCGCCGAGCATCTCCAGCACATCGATCGCCGCGCGCAGCCGGCTTGCCTCTGGTCGTTCCAGAAAGTCAAACTGCTCGACGTGATCGATGTCGAGCGCATGCAGCAACAGCAGCGTGGCAGCGAGGTCGGTGCGCTGCACCTCGGACGTGTTCTTCAAGGGGCGTTGTGCATGCTGTTTTTCCGACCACAGCCGAAAGCATTGCCCGGGTGCGACACGGCCGGCGCGGCCGGCGCGCTGGCTTGCAGACGCCTGCGAGATCGGTTCGACGTGCAGCGTGTTCACGCCGCGTGTTGGATCATAGCGATCGACGCGCGCAAGGCCACTGTCGATGACGAAGTGGATGTTGGGTAGAGTGAGTGAGGTTTCGGCGACATTGGTGGCGACGATCACGCGCCGGCCTGTGTAGGGCGCAAAAACGCGATCCTGCTCGCGCGCCGGCATCTCGCCGTGCAGCGCCAGCAGCGCCGGCATCTCATCACGCGGGCCAGCCCCGCGCCAGCGCCG
>JBDHWI010000143.1:0-10054 GCA_039810125.1 Thermoflexales bacterium
CCGCAGCCGCCCTGCCACGGCCTGGCAAAAATGCGGTAAACAGCAACAGCGCGCCCGACAGCGTGAACAAGATCGTCAGAATCAGCACTTCACTGCGCTGCGCCGGCGGCACGATCAACGGGACGAGCAGCGCCAGCGCCACCAGCAGCGCGCCAAAACCGATGTTGATGCGCGCGCGATTGCGCTGCAGCCACACCATCGCCGGCGACGGCGGTCTGGCTTCCTGCTTGTGATGGGCGAATTGCTTCGCGGCGACGGGTTGCACAATTGGCGGCGACGTTGCAGCCGATGTCGCAATCACGCGGGCAATCGCCTCGCCCAGCACCTCGACGGCGCGCTGGGCAGCTTCACCCTCGCCGGCCACCTTCGCCTCGATGTGAAGGGGTCGGCCATCGACCATCACATCGATATTCACCTCGAGCTTCGCGCCTGACGCATCCTGCTGCGCTTCCATAGAAACACAATTGTCACACAACCCTTAACGCACGCGCAATGCCGGCGAAAGCACATCCCGCCGGCTTTAACTGTTTCGTGGATTGACGAATGACTTGCGTTCGCGTAAAATTTAACTGCTGTTAAATCAAAGTTTTAATCAAGCTCTAATCTATGGCCAAGACTTCAACCTTTACCGATCTGGTCGGCGTGAATGATGCGACACTGCACTATCTGGACGTCATTTACCGGCTGACATTGGACGGCAACGCGGCCAACACCACCGAAATTGCCGCCAAGCTGGGCGTGACGCCATCCGGCGCGAGCGTGATGTTGAAGCGACTGGCTGACCGCAAGCTGGTGCAGCTCACGCCCTACAAGGGTGCTCTGTTGACCTCGCTTGGCAAGCGCATTGCCCTGCGCACCATTCGCCGGCATCGTCTGCTCGAAATGTTTCTCGGCCAGGTGATGGGGTTTGCGTGGCATGAGGTGGATCTGCACGCGCACGCGCTGGAAACGTCCATCAACGAGGCCTTCGAGGACCGCATGGACGAGATGCTCGACCATCCCACGCGCTGCCCTCACGGTCACCTCATCCCCAACAAAAACGGCGAGTTTCCGGTGGTCAATGATGTGCCGCTGCTGACACAAGCCGCCGGCACACGCGGCACCGTGCGTTGCGTGGACACCGACAACGGAGATTGGCTGAAGTATCTGGGGGAGCAGGGACTCATGCCTGGCGCTGCCGTGTTGCTGCGCAGCATCGCGCCCTACGGCGGGCCAGTCACGCTGGAGACAAAGCATGGCGCAGTGTCGCTGGGGCGCAACCTGGCGGAGTTGATCTACATCGAGCCAGCGTAAACCTGCCAATTTTTATCAAAAGCGAATCATGGCATCGACCATTAGCACATCCACCATTTCCCAGGACAACGGAGCCGGCGTGAAGTTTGCGCCCTCCTCCTTCTTCACGCGCGCGCGCGTGTGGCTGACTGCCGAGCGCCTTGAGGCGATCTTCGTGCCAATCACCTTTGTGGCAATGATCGCCGGCCTCATCGCGTCCAACCTGGGCGTCAACCCGACTGTGCCGGGTGTGCTGTATCTCATCGCCTACATCACTGGCGGCGCATTCGGCGTGAAGGCCGGCCTCGCCTCCCTGCGCGAGCGCCGCATCGATGTCGATCTGCTGATGGTGCTGGCGGCGCTCGGCGCGGTGCTGGTCGGCTCGCCCTTCGAAGGCGCGATGCTGCTGTTCCTCTTCTCGCTCTCAAACGTGTTGCAGGCGTATGCGCTGGGTCGCACCCGCAACGCCATCAAGGCGCTGATGAAACTGCGCCCCGACACAGCGCTGCTCAAGCGCGACGGCGTCACCGTGCTGACGCCCATCGAGCAGCTCGTCGTCGGCGACCACATCGTGGTGCGGCCTGGCGAACGCGTGCCGCTGGACGGCATGGTGATCGAAGGTGAAAGCACCATCGATCAGTCGACATTGACCGGCGAAAGCATGCCCGTGACGAAACACGTGAACGATGTGGTGTTTGCCGGCACCATCAACCAGACCGGCAGCCTGGACGTGAAAGTGACCAAGCTGGCGCGCGATTCTACGATTGCCAAGCTGATTCAAATGGTCGAGGAGGCGCAGAGCGAGAAAGCGCCGATGGAGCGTTTCCTCGACAAGTTCGAGCAGTATTACGCCATTCTCGTCATCGTTGGCACGTTGTTGTTGATCGTCGTGCCGACGCTGGTGTTCCAGGCGCCATTCGACAGCGCGTTCTATCGCGCCATCACGGTGATGGTGGTAGCCTCGCCATGCGCGCTCATCATCAGCACGCCGGCATCCATCCTCTCAGCCATCGCCAACGGCGCGCGCAACGGCATCCTGTTCAAGGGTGGCGCATATCTGGAGCAGGCTGCCCAGATCGACGTCATGGCCTTCGACAAAACCGGCACCCTGACGATGGGCAAGCCAACCGTCACTGACGTCACCATCATCCCGCTCGGCAGCCATCTGCGCAATGTCACGCAAGACGCGCCGGAACACATTCGCGCCGACCAGGAAAACATCCTGCTCACCATCGCCGCCTCGATCGAGGCAAAGTCTGAGCACCCGCTCGCGCTCGCCATCGTCGACACAGCGAAGCACCGCTCGTTGCACCTGCCGGAAGCGACGAACTTTCAGGCATTGCCGGGCAAGGGCGTGCAGGCGCGCACCGCCTTCATGGGCGGCATGGATGTGGCCGTCGGCAGCCCGCGCCTGTTCGAAAACATGGAAGCCGTCGGCCTCGACCTTGCCATGCAAGAGATGGCGCGCCTGCAGGACGAGGGCAAGACAGCGGTGCTGGTGGCGAAGATCGCAACCGACAGCTACATGCCGGCGGCGCTCATCCTCGGCGTAATAGCCATCGCCGACGTCATTCGCCCGAATGCGGCAGAGATGGTGAAGCAGTTGAAGGCGCTGGGCGTGAAGCGCGTAGTGATGCTGACAGGCGACAACCAGCGCGTGGCGCGGGCGGTGGCGCGGCAGGTGGGCGTGGACGCGTATTACGCCGACCTGCTGCCAGAGGACAAGGTAAGCCAGATCAAGGCGCTGCGCACCGATGCGCAGGGCAAGCCGCAGATCGTGGCGATGGTGGGCGATGGCGTGAATGATGCGCCGGCGCTCGCAAGTGCGACGATGGGCATCGCGATGGGCGCCGCCGGCACCGACGTGGCGCTGGAGACAGCCGACATCGTGCTGATGGCCGATGACCTGCGCAACATCCCCTATGCCATCTCGCTCAGCCGGCAGGCGCGCAAGGTCGTCATTCAAAATCTCGTCTTTGCCATCAGCGTAATCGTGGTGCTGGTGATCTCGGCGCTGGGCTTCCGGCTGCTGTTGCCGCTGGGCGTGGTCGGGCATGAGGGCAGCACCGTCATCGTCGTGCTGAATGGCTTGCGGCTGCTGGGGTTCAAAAAGCGTTGAAGCGCGTTGAAAAAGCCTTTACGTTTCCCATGCACAAGGGTAGAATACCGCCCGCTAAGTTCAAAAGAAATCGAGTTGGCAGCGGCCAGTGTGCGGCTGCAAGAAGTCAGTGAGGAGTTTTCGTGGCAAATACTGCATCTGCAAAGCAACGCATTCGCAATAGCGCGCGCAAGGCGCAGCACAACCGGCTGCATCGCTCGCGCTCGCGCACAGCGGTGAAGAAGGCGCGCCTGGCGCTGACCGCCAAGGACGTGCCGACAGCGAAGGAAGAGATCGCCAAGGCGATCAGCTACCTCGACAAGGCCGCCGGCAAGGGCGTGATTCACAAGAACAGCGCCGCCCGCAAGAAGAGCCGGCTGATGAAGGCCTTGACCAAGGCCGAAGCCGGCAAGAAGTAGTCGGCAGTCAGTCACGGGCAATTTGTTATTGGCAACTGGGCATCGCTCAGTTGCCAATTTCTTTTTTTCAACTCGCGCCAGATTTGTCGCACGCCGGCGCAGAGTTCCGTCCTATACAATCCCTCATTCGTGAACATCGCCCTCATCCACGATTGGCTGAACCAACTCGGCGGCGCGGAAGAAGTGCTGGCCGAGCTGAACAGCATGTTTCCCGCCGCGCCGATCTTCACCAGCATCTACGATCGTGAGCACATGCCGGCAGCCTGGCGTGCATGGGACGTGCGACCAGCCTGGATCGACCGGATGCCGGCCATTCACAGGCGCCACCAACCCTACATGCCGCTTTTCGCGCTGATGTGGGCAAGGGCGCGCATTCCCGCCGAATACGACCTGCTGCTCAGCAACAAAAGCGCGTTCTGCATCGGCGCGCGTGGATTGCATCCACACACAAGGCACATCTGCTATTGCCTGACGCCGACGCGCTTCACGTATGATTTTGAGACATATGCGCGCCGCGAGCGCATCCCCGCCGGTGCGTCAGCCATTCTGCGCGCCCTGAACCATTCCCTTTGCGACTGGGAGCGCAGCGCCGCGCAGCGCGTCACGCATTTCATCGCCATCTCGCGCGAGGTGCAGGCGCGCATCAAGAAGCACTATGGTCGCGAGTCAACGATCATCTACCCGCCGGTGGCGATACCCAAGCGGACAACCATCGGCGCGCAACCGGCAGGCGACTTTTACCTCATCGCCTCACGGCTGCTGCCCTACAAGCGCATCGATCTGGCAATTGAGGCCTGCGCACAGTTGAACGCGCCACTGGTGATTGCCGGCGCCGGCCGCGACAAAGAGCACCTTGCCGCGCTCATCGCGCGCCAACCTCGCGCCAATGTCAAACTAATGGGGCGCGTGGATGATGCAACCTTGCACGACCTGTTGGCAGGCTGCAAGGCATTCATCTTCCCGGGTTTCGAGGATTTCGGCATTGCGCCGATCCGCGCGATGGCGTATGGCAAGCCGGTGATCGCATTCGCCGCCGGCGGCGCGCTCGACACGGTGATCGACGGCGAGACCGGCACACTGTTCCACCAGCAAACCGTCGAAGCGTTGGTGGATGCGTTGCAAAAAAATTCTAGGGTAACATTCGCGCCCGCCCGCATCCGCCGGCATGCCGAGCAATTCAGCACCGAAAGATTCGTTGCGGAGATGGGCGATTTTCTCAACTCACATTCGTAATGGAAGCGTTTTGTTTCAAATGCCGGGGCAAGCACGAATTGCTCAACCCGGTTCCCATTTTCTTTGCCAATGGCTCGCCGGCAACGCAAGGCGCCTGCGCGAACTGCGGCAATGACAAGGTCTACAAGATGGGCCGCACGCCGGCGCATGAGGGCATGACGCCGCCCGTGGTCGAGCGCAAGCCGCGCGAGAAGAAGGCCGGCGCCAAGAAGAGCGCCGGCAAGGGCAAGAGCGCCGGCGCGTCCGCTACAGCGTCCAGCGCCAAGGGCCGGCCGCTGGTCATCGTCGAATCGCCCACCAAGGCGCGCACCATCGGCAAGTTCCTGGGGCGCGAGTATGCGGTGAAGGCCAGCATCGGCCACATCCGCGACCTGCCCAAGAGCCGGCTGGGCGTGGACGTCGAGAACGACTTCGAGCCAACCTACATCATCCCGATGGCCAAGAAGGCCACCGTCAAAGAGCTAAGGGCGATGGCGAAGGATGCACGTTCGATCTGGCTCGCCACCGACCCCGACCGCGAGGGCGAAGCCATATCATGGCACCTCAAGGCAGCCCTGGCCGGCGAGATTGAGGGCAAGCAAGTGCATCGCGTGGAGTTTCACGAGATCACAAAAGACGCAATTGATCGCGCCTTCAAGCACCCGCGCGAGATCGACGAGAACGCGGTGAACGCGCAGCAGGCGCGTCGCATCCTCGACCGGCTGGTTGGCTACAAGCTCAGTCCCCTGCTCAGCGACAAGATGAGCCGGCGCGGCCTGAGCGCCGGCCGCGTGCAATCCGTCGCGCTGCGGCTCGTCGTCGAGCGCGAGCGCGAAATCCAGGCGTTTGTGCCTGTGGAATACTGGACGATCGAGGCAGAGTTGGCAAAGGCCGGCGCGACGCAGCCAGACCTGGCAGCAAATCGACCAACGTTCATCGCCCGCCTGTTCAAGCTGAACGGCAAAGACCCGGATCTGAAAAGTGAGGCCGATGCAGCCGGCATCGTGAAGGCGCTGGAGGGTGCGCGCTACACCGTGATCAAGGTGGAGCGCAAGGACCGCATGCGCAAGCCGGCGGCGCCCTTCACCACCAGCACCTTGCAGCAGGAGGCCAGCCGCAAGCTCGGTTTTGGCGCGCGCAAGGCGATGGCCGCCGCGCAGCAACTCTACGAGGGCATCGACGTCGGCGAAGGCACCGTCGGCCTCATCACCTACATGCGCACCGATTCGGTGAATGTGTCGGAGGAATCACAGCGCGACGCGCGCAACTTCATCGCCGAGCGCTACGGCGATGCGTTCATGCCCGATGCACCGCCCAAATACACCTCGCGCGCGAAGAACGCGCAGGAAGCGCACGAGGCCATCCGCCCGACATCGGTCTTTCGCACCCCAGAGTCGATCAAAGAATTTCTCGACAGGGATCAATACCGCCTGTATGACCTGATCTGGAAGCGCTTCGTCGCCAGCCAGATGAGCAATGCAATCTTCGATGCGACCACGGTTGACATCGAGGCCATGCCCCAGGGCGCAGCCGGCGGCAATCACGCAGCATCCGTCAGTGGCGAACAAACGGCAGACGGCGAGTCCAAGGCATTGATCCCGGGCTACTGGTTCCGCGCCACCGGTAGCATCATCAAATTCGCCGGCTTCCTCAAAGTCTACGAAGAAGGCCACGACGAGGGTGACAAGCTGGATGAAGACGATGAAGCGCGCGGCCGGCGCCTGCCCGACCTGACGCCGCAAGAGCTGCTCGACCTCATCCGGCTGATTCCTGAACAGCACTTCACGCAGCCGCCGCCGCGCTACACCGAGGCAAGCCTGGTGAAGGCGCTGGAAGAATACGGCATTGGCCGGCCCAGCACCTACGCCACCATCGTCGGCACCATTCAAGCGCGCGACTATGTGCGCCGCCTGGGCAAGCAGCTTGCGCCGACGGATCTCGGCTTCGACGCAAACGATCTGCTGGTCGGCAACTTCGCGCGCTACATCGACGTCGGCTTCACGGCGCATGTCGAGAGCGAGTTGGACGACATCGAGACCGGCACACGCGAATGGCAGCCGGTGCTGCACGAGTTCTACGACCCGTTCAAGGTGGCGGTGGCGCAAGCCGCCGAGAGTATTCCGAAAGCCGAGAAGAAAGTGGAACTCACCGGTGAGATGTGTCCCGACTGCGGCAACCCGCTGGCCTACAAGCAGGGACGCTTCGGCAAGTTCATTGGCTGCACCAACTTCCCCGCATGCAAGCATGTCGAGCCAATCGCACTCCCCGGCGTGCGCTGCCCCAAATGTGGTGGCAAGCTGGTGGAGAAGCGCGCGCGCAAAGGTCAGCGCCGCACGTTCTACGGCTGCGCGAACTATCCCGACTGCGACTTCACCACCTGGAACAAGCCGCTGGCGATCAAGGCGCCGGACGGTTGCGAAGGTCTGGTGGTGGAAGTGAGCAAGGGCAAGGCCAAGTGCCTGGGCAACGATGTGATCTTCGACATTCCCGAAGCATTGCCAGAGCCGGCGTAACCCCGTCCATACTGAAACATGTGCTGTCTCCCCGCGCTCTCGCCGGTGGGGAGACAGCGCCATCATGCTCGCGGAGCGATGGCAACCTGCTTGCCATTCAGGTTGGTGCGCACCTCATGTCGTGCGCCGTTCGCCTCCAGCATCACGCGAAAGCCCGGCACAATCACCTGCAGGCAGGCTTGATCTGGCCGGCCCAAGCCGAGGCAGCCGTCCGACCACTCAACCTGCTCCACCGAAACGACCTTGATGGTCTGCGGGTCGATGTTCAACTGCTGTGCCAACGCCGCAACCGCGGCTTGCACCGCCGGTGAATCTGCCGGCGCTTCCATGCCAGGCTCTGCCGGCGTGGTCGTTTGCACGATCAAGCCGGGGTCAACCTGTGGCGCTTCTGGGGTGGTTTGAGGTTGAGTCATGGGAGTTTCCGTGGCCGGCGCAGCCGCGGCCGGTGTCGCCGTTGCCGAGGTGGTGGCAACGGCTGTCTCGGTTGCCGGCCGGGTTGCCGTCGGCATCTCTGTTGCCAAAGGTGAAGTGACCGGCATCGCAGTTGCCGGCGCAGTGGGCGCAACCAGCGGGCTGTCGATCTCCGGCGTCGCCGCGCGCTGCGGCGGCATGCTGCAGGCTGGCAGCAGCGCCAGCGCAACAAACAGGGCAAACCATCGCGTGATTGTCTTCATGGCAGTCAGACGTATTCTCCCCCACAAAGGTTCCACAAAAATCTGCTTCACCTTGTCACCCCCTCATTGCTGTGATAGAACACGCACGCGATGACAACGACACCCTCCCCAGCACTCTACGGCGGCATCGAAGGCGGCGGCACCAAGTTCGTGTGCGTGATCGGCAGCGGCCCAGATGACATTCGCGCTGAGGCGCGCATCGACACCACCACGCCGGCGGAAACCCTCGACAAGGTGATCGCGTTCTTCCGCGAATCACCCCACCGCATCCAGGCGCTCGGCGTCGGCTCGTTCGGCCCAGTCGATCCTGATCCGACGTCGCCGACGTGGGGTTACATCACCATGACACCCAAGCTGCCCTGGCGCAACACCGACATCGCCGGCGCCCTCCAACGCGGCCTGGGCGTGCCAATCGCCTTCGACACCGATGTGAACGTGGCGGCATATGGCGAATACGTGTGGGGCGCGGCGCAGGGGTTGGAGGCGTTCGTCTATCTCACCATCGGCACCGGCATCGGCGGCGGCGGGTTGATGCACGGCAAGCTCATGCACGGCCTGATGCACCCCGAAACCGGCCACCTGCGCATCCCGCACGACTGGCAGCGCGACCCATACCCGGGCTGCTGCCCGTCGCATGGCGATTGCCTGGAAGGGCTGGCAAACGGGCCGGCGCTGTGGGGGCGCTGGAAGGTCGATCCCAGCACGCTGCCGCCCGACCACGAGGCATGGAAGCTGGAGGCGCACTACATCGCGCTCGCGCTGGCCAACATCATCTACACCGTCTCGCCGCAGCGCATCATCCTCGGCGGCGGCGTGATGGACCAGGCCTTCCTATTTCCCATGATCCGGCGCGAGGTGCAGGAGACGCTCAACGGCTACATCGTGTCGGACATGATTTTGAATCGCATCGACGAATACATCGTGCCGCCGGCGCTCAGCAATCGCTCGGGCCGGCTCGGCGCAATCGCGCTCGCTCGCGCGCTCCCGTAGGGCGGCTGCGCTCGCCCGATGAACACATGCAAAAATTCCACGATCCCATCCCCGGCCCGCGCTTGAGCGTCAGCACCTGGAGCGTGCATCGCGCGCTCGGCGACCCAGCGCCCTACGGCTCCGATGCCGCCGGCATCCCCGCCCACACGCACAACAACGGCGCATTGACGCTGCTCGACCTGCCGGCGCGCATCGCGCAGCACGGCATTCGCACACTGGAGATCTGCCATTTCCACCTGCCCAGTCGCGATGCGGCGTATCTGGCACAACTGCGGCGTGCCATCGAAGCCGCCGGCGTGGAACTGTGGCAGGTGCTGATCGACGCCGGCGACGTCACCCACCCTGCCGACGGTGCGCGCGACGCAGCGTGGATTGCGCACTGGATCGACGTGGCGCATGCGCTCGGCGCGAAGCGCGCGCGCGTGATCGCCGGCAAGCAGGCGCCGACACGCAAGAACCTGGCACACAGCCGCGACGCCATTTTGCGCCTGGCCGAGAAAGCGCAGCCGCTCGGCATCCGTCTGGTGACCGAAAATTGGTTCGACCTGCTCGACACGCCCGACGACGTGCTGTGGCTGCTGGAGCAAGCGCAGGGTCAGCTTGGCCTGTGCCTCGACTTCGGCAACTGGAAGGGCGCGCAGAAATACGCCGGCTTCGAAGCGATTGCGCCGCTGGCCGAATCGTGCCACGCCAAGCCGCAATTCGAGGCGGGTGGCTCCATCGAGCCGGCCGACTACACGCGCTGCCTCGACATCATGCAGGCGGCCGGGTTCGCCGGCCCCTACACGCTGATCTACGATGGGCCGCGCGCCGACGAATTCGCCGGTCTCGAGGCTGAGAAGCGCATCGTGCAGCCATATTGCGCCCCCTAATCGC
>JBDHWI010000144.1:0-9941 GCA_039810125.1 Thermoflexales bacterium
TGATGACGAGATCAAGGTCATGCTCAAGCACGCGCCGCCAGGCGTCCGGGCCTGCGTAGTGCGCCGGCACAGGCAAGTCGGCCTGCGCGGGAATGGCCTTTGCGACCGCCACTGCCTCCTCGCTTGCATCCGCCACCGCGATCACCTCAACGCCCTCGCAAGCGCACGTCTCACCCAGCAAATATTGACCGCGACCGCCACTTCCAATCAACCCAACTTTGACAACAGCGTGTTTTTCAAAAGGTATTTTGCGCATCGTATTGCTCATTGGGCGCAATGTTACAAGGCGTGACACAATTGGCAATTGCACCATCTCGGTGCAGAATGGGATGCAATTACATCGATTGCGATGGGCCATATGCCCGGCACCAAGGAGAAAGAACATGGCAAAAGACGACAATGAAAAACTGGTTGCGATCTTGTTTGAGGGCGAATACGGCGCTGAAGAGATGCTGGCCACCTTGCGCGACCTGGAGGCGCGCGACGCGTTGAAGCTGAACGATGCGGTGGTGTTGACGCGCGGGGCAAGGACTGAAAGCGTCATGGTTGCCGGCGCCGGCACTCACGCCGGCTCTGGCTCATCTCTGCAGTCGATGGGCATGGCGCCTGAAGCCGAGGTGAAACAGACCACCGACAAGCGCAAGCGCAGCGTATTGAAGGCCGGCGGCATCGGGCTGATCGTCGGTGCAATCCTCGGCGGGCCGGTCGGCGGTCTGCTCGTCGGCGGACTGGTTGGCGCGCTGCGCGACAAGGGTATCGACGACAAATTCGTCAACCAGATCAAAGATGGCTTGAAGCCGGATTCGTCTGCGATTCTGCTGCTGGTGGAGAGCGCGGATGCCGAGCAGGTGCTGGAAGCCATTCGCCACATGAAGGGCAGAGTGTTGCACACCACGCTCTCCGACGAGATGGACAAGAAACTGCGCGACGCCCTGCGCGACCTCGAGTGAGGCCCATGCCAAGAGAGATCGTCACCGTAGACGGATCGTCGTTTTACATTCGCGACTACGACCTGCACGCGCTGGGTGAGAACGACGTGCGCGTGCAGGTGCAGTTCGCCGCGCCCAAGCATGGCACCGAGCTGCACGGCTTGACCGGCAGCGCCTTCGACCACAAGGTGTGGGACAAGGAGTTGCGCATGTTCCTGCCGCGCAATGCAGCCGAGCCGGCAGCCAAAAAGCAAGCGCGCAACATCGGCAACATGATCGTTGGCACTGTCACCGAGACAGGCAGCGCCGTGACGCGCTTCAAGTCCGGCGACCGCGTGTTCGGCTATGGCCCCATCCGCGAGGTGCATCAAGCCGGCGAGATGCAACTTCGTCCGCTGGGCAGCCTGAGCGAAGTGGACGCCGTGTGCATCGATCCGGCGCATGTCGCATTTGTCGCAGTGCGCGATGGCAACATTCGCATCGGCGATGCGGTGGCTGTGTACGGCCTCGGCGCGATCGGGCTGATGGCGGTGCAGATTGCGCGCGCCGGTGGCGCAAGAAAAGTGTTCGCAGTTGATCCGCTTGCCATGCGCCGCGACCACGCTCTGGCGCACGGCGCAGACGACGCGTTCGATCCAACAGCCGTCGATGCGGCGCTGCAAATCAAGCTCGCCACCGGCCGCAAGGGCGTCGATGTCGCCATCGAAACCAGCGGCAACAGCCGCGCGTTGCACGATGCCATTCGCTGCATCCGCCAATGTGGCACAGTCGTGCATGTGCCATGGGGGCCACACGACAACAGCCATCTCCATCTTGACGAGGAATTCCACCTGAATCGCCCCACCCTCATTGGCAGTCAGGCGTGGGAGGGCTGGGGCAACCACGACCGCGATTTTCCGCTGTGGGATTGGGAGCGCGCATACCAGGCAACCATCGAGCTTTTCCGCGCCGGCCTGCTGAGCGGCGAGGGCGTCATCACGCCGATCGTGGGTTTTGATGAAGCGCCGGCGGCGCTCGTCGCCATCCGCGATGCCCCGCAGACCACCATCAAATTTGGGGTGAAGGTGGCATGAGCGCGCAGCGAGGGGGATGGTCCGATTTTTACGATGCGGTGACAAACCGTCCCCCGCGCGACACGCTGCTCAAGGCGCTGGCGAAGTTCGACATGGGCGCGCCGACCGCACAGTTTGCCATTGACCTGGGTTGCGGGAGCGGCGCAGACACGCGCGAGATGCTGCGGCGTGGATGGACAGTGCTGGCCATCGACCGCGAGGCGGAGGGCATCGCGCGTTTGAGGATGTCGATCCCGGATGATCAGTTGGTTCGCCTGCGAACACGCGTGATCGCCTTCGAAAAAATCGATGATCTGCCTGGATGTGACTTCGTCAATGCCAGCTTCAGCTTGCCGTTTTGCCTGCCGGCGCGCTTCGATGGCCTGTGGCAATGCATCGAGCGCGCGCTGCAGCCGCGCGGGCGATTCGCCGGCACGCTCTTCGGCACGCACGACTCATGGGCCGCCGCTGAACACGCGATGACGTTCAAGACTCGCGAGCAAGTCGATTGGCTGCTCAAGTCATTCGTCGTGGAAGATCTGATGGAGGTGGAGCGCGACGGCAAGACCGCCACCGGCGAACCGAAGCATTGGCACGTCTTTCACATCGTTGCCCGCAAACAATGAGCCAATGAAAAAATGAGCAGCATGGACCCAATTTTGCTGGACATCCCCGAAGTGATCGAGAGTGAGCGTTTGACGCTGCGCTGCCCGCGCGCCGGCGATGGCCGCATCATGTTTGCATCGGCGGAGGCATCCCGCGCCGAACTGAATCCTTGGATGCCGTGGTCGGAAGGGCAGACGCTCGACGACGCCGAGAAATTCGCGCGCCGATCGCACGCGGAGTTCATCCTGCGCGAATCGCTGCCCTACATGATTCTCCGCCAGGAGGATGGCGCGCATGTCGGCAACACCGGCCTGCACCGCATCGACTGGGAGGTGCCGCGCTTTGAAATCGGTTACTGGTGCCGCACATCGATGTCGGGCAAGGGTTACATCACCGAAGCCACGGCTACGCTGGAGCGCTTCGCGTTCGACACGCTGCATGCGAAGCGCGTCGAGATTCGCGTGGATGACCGCAATGAGAAAAGCTGGCGCATCCCAGAGCGCCTGGGCTACACGCTCGAAGGCATTTTGCACAACGACGCAACAGACGCAACAGGCGTTGCGCGCAGCACCCGCGTCTATGCAAAGGTGCGCTAAAAAGCTGGGATGCTTGACCGCCCTGAACTGACTGACGCAGAGATCGCTGGTGTGCTGCGCTCGCAGCACGGCATCGAACTGCAGGAGATCTGCTTCCTGCCCATCGGCAACGACGTGAACGCATTTGCCTTCAAGGTGGTCGCGACGGATGGGGCCGCATTTTTCCTGAAGGCGCGGCGCGCTGAAGTTAACCTGCCGGCGCTGGTCATCCCGCGCTTTGTGCAAGCGCACGGCGTGCCGGCAATCGCGCCGATCCCCACGCCAGCCGGCGCGCTGTGGGTGAACGCCGGCAACTTTCATCTGATCCTGTATCCGTTTATCGAGGGTGAGAGCGGCATGGCCGGCGGCATGAGCGCCGCGCAGTGGGTTGCATACGGCGCGGCGCTGCGCAAACTGCATGATTTGAAGTTGCCGGCAGATATCCAATCGATCCTGCCAGTCGAAGATTTCAGCGCATACCCGTATTACCAGAGCGTCTTGCAGCAAGTCGATGCGCGCGCTTCCAACGTCGTCTTTCAAGACGACATCCGGCGCGACCTGGCGGCATTCTGGCGCAACCATGCCGGCGTGATTCGCCACATGGCGCAACGCGCGCGTGAGTTGGGTGACAGTTGCAAGCACGCAGCATGGCGTGGCGTGCTGTGCCACGCCGACATTCACACTGCCAACGTGATGGTCGAGCGCGCCGGCGCAATTCACTTTGTCGATTGGGATCAGCCAATCTTTGCGCCAAAGGAGCGCGACTTGATGTTCGTCGAGGCCGATCAAGCCGCGCTGTTCTTTCAGGGCTACGGCGCCGCCGAGATCAATCGGCAGATGCTGGCCTACTATCGTCACTGGTGGGTGGTGCAGGATTTGGGCGATTACGCCGAGCGCGTGTTTTTGATGGATACTGGTGATGAGGTGCGCGCCCATGCCGCCGCCGGCTTCAAGGCGATGTTCGCCGCCGGCGATGCGATCGAGCATGCGCGCAAAATAGATGGATACGATTCCACTTGAAATCAAACAGCTGCTGGACGCGCTGCTTGCCGGCGTCCAAGCTGCGCTTGACGGGCAGTTCGTCGGCTTGTATGTGCTTGGCTCGCTGGCAAACGGCGCCTTCACGCCCGGCCGCAGCGACATCGATTTTCTCGTCGTAACCGAAACGGATCTGTCACCCGATGAAATCTCGCGCGTGAAGGCAATGCATCACCAGCTCACGCACAGCGGCATGGCATGGTCGGATGTGCTGGAAGGTGGCTACATCCCGCGCAAGGAAATGCGGCGCTACAACGCGGCGACGGCCTTTCACCCATCGCTGCGCGTGGATGGCAGCTTCGATATCGATGGCTATGGCAGCGACTGGATCATCCAGCGGTTTCTGATGCGCAGGAATGCAATCGTGATCGCCGGCCCCGCTGCAAAGACATTGATCGACGAGGTGACGCCAGCGGAGTTGCGCGAGGCGCAGCGCGGCATTTTGCGCGAATGGTGGCTGCCGCAGTTGACCGACACGCACCGCATTCAGCGTGACGACTATCAGGCATACGCGGTGCTGACGATGTGTCGCGCGCGCTACACAGTGACGTTCGGCGATGTGGCGACGAAGCCGGCGGCTGCGCGCTGGGCGCAGGCTGCGCTCGGCGCGCCGTGGGCAGCGCTGATCGAGGATGCCTTGCACTGGCGTGAGGGCATGTCGCTGGGACGTTTCGAGGACACGCTTGCTTTCATCCGCCTGACGCTGGATGACTTGCAAATTCCCCCGAAAAATTGACATCCCATCGCGCCCATTGTTCAATCGGTGTTTGCCATGAAAATCACCGATATCAAGGTTTATCCCACATGGGTAAGCAGTCGCAACCAACTGATCGTCAAGGTCGAAACGGACGAGGGCATTCACGGCTGGGGCGAGGCCGGCCTGAGCGGACGCGAGTTGGCCGTTGAAGGCGCAATCAAGCACTTCCGCGAGTTTCTGATCGGGCAGGACCCGATGCGCGCCGGCTTCCTGTGGCAACTGCTCTATCGCTCGCAATACTTCGAGGGCGGGCGCGCGCTGACCGCTGCGCAGAGCGCCATTGACATTGCACTCTACGACATTCAAGGCAAGGCGCTCGGCGTGCCGGTGTATCAACTGCTCGGCGGCAAGCAGCGCGACTTCGTCCCGTGCTTCGCCACCGTCGGCGCCGACAGCGCCGATGCATTGATCGAGAAGGTTCAGCTGCTCATCAGCAAAGGCTGGACGACCATTCGGCTGGGGCCGGCGTATCGCAAAACCAATCTCGAATCGAAAACCGAGGTATGGGAGCCGTGGGAATCCATCGGCATCACCGCGCAGTGGTTCACGAAGGTGCGCGAGGCGGTTGGGCCAGAGCCGATGCTCGGCACAGACTATCACCACCGTCTGAGCGTGGCCGAGGCGGCGTCGTTCTGCCAGCGCATGCCTAAAGGCACGCTCGATTTCCTAGAGGAGCCGATTCGCGATGAAGCGCCGGAAGCATATGAGCAACTGCGCCGGCTGACGGATGTGCCATTTGCCATCGGCGAAGAATTCAGCAGCAAATGGCAGGCTCTGCCCTACATCGAGCGCGGTATCACGAACTACATGCGGCTCGACCTCTGCAACATCGGCGGCTTCACCGAGGCGATGAAGGTTGCCGGCTGGTGCGAGGCGCATTACATCGACCTGATGCCACACAACCCGCTCGGCCCGATCTGCACAGCCGCCACCGTGCATCTGGCCGCCGCGACGCCGAATTTCTTCTCGCTCGAAGTGCGCCATTCACCGACAGAGAACTTGAATTTTTACGATGAAAACATCTTCCCAACCCAGTTGAAACAGGATGGCGCGCGCTACGCCGTTCCCACCACGCCAGGGCTGGGCGTCGAGTTCAACGAAGAGGCTTTCAAGCAGCAAACGTTCAAGTTCTGGGAAGCGCCGAAGCTCTACCGGCGCGATGGCAGCGTGCAAAACTGGTAGCATCGATCAAACCTAGTTACACAGAGATAATATGGCACCCAAACGCGATTTATCCCACCTGAATTTCTTCCTCTACGGCGGCGATTACAACCCCGATCAATGGCCCGAAGACGTATGGCTGGAGGACATGGCGCTGATGAAGGAAGCCGGCGTCAACATCGTCTCCATCGCCATCTTCAGCTGGGCCAGGTTGGAGCCGCGCGAAGGCGAATTCGACTTCGGCTGGCTGGACAGGCTGATGGACCTGCTGGCCGCCAACGGCATCTACGCCGATCTTGCAACTGCCACTGCTGCCCCGCCGCCGTGGCTGGCGCACAAATATCCCGACAGCCTGCCCATGACCAAAGACGGCGTCACGCTGTTCCCCGGTTCGCGCCAGCAATACTGCCCGCACAGTGTCGCCTATCGCGAGCTTGGCGCGCGGTTGGTGACCAAGCTGGCTGAGCGCTACAAGGCGCATCCAGCGCTGGCAATGTGGCATATCAACAACGAGTATGGCTGCCACGTCAGCGAGAGCTTCACGCCGGCAGCCACCGCCGCATGGCGCAAATGGCTCGAAAATCGCTACGGCAACATCGACCGGCTGAATGACGCCTGGGGCACGGCCTTCTGGAGCCAACGCTACGACGATTGGGCCGAGATCAATGCGCCGCGCACCGCGCCGACCTTCATCAATCCCACCCAGCAACTCGATTGGCGGCGCTTCAGCAACGATTCGATCCTCGACCTGATGAAGATGGAGGTGGACATCCTGCGCCGCATCACTCCGGATGTGCCGATCACGACCAACTTCATGGGCTTCTTCAAGCCGCTCGATTATTGGGAGTGGGCAAAGCACGAGGATCTGGTCAGCAACGACAACTACCCCGACCCGATGGACCCGCACGCCCATGTCTATGCAGCCATGCAATATGACCTGATGCGCTCGCTGCGGCGCGGGCAGCCGTGGGTGTTGATGGAGCAGACGCCTGGCACGGTGAACTGGCGCGAGCGCAATGCGTTGAAGAAGCCGAATCAGATGCGCTTGTGGAGCTATCAGGTGTTGTCGCGGGCGGCAAATGGCATCCTGTTCTTCCAGTGGCGCGCAGCCAAGGCCGGCGCCGAGAAGTTTCACGGCGCGATGGTGCCACACGCCGGCAAGGACACGCGCATCTACCGCGAGGTGAAGCAGCTTGGGCTGGAGTTGCAAACCCTCAGCAAGAGCGGCCTGTTGAACACGACGAATCACGCCGGCGCTGCGATCGTCTTCGACTGGGAAAACTGGTGGGTGCTGGAGCAGGACTCACATCCCACGCGCGGTTTGAACGTCTCCAAGATTGCGCCCTACTACGCCACGCTGCACCAGCAGAACATTCCGACCGACTTCATCCAGTCGTCCGATGATCTGGACACGCTGATGAAATACAAGCTGATCATCGTGCCGAATCTGTATCTCACGCGCGCCGGCGTGGCAGAGCGCTTCGAGCAATTCGTCGCTGCCGGCGGCACGCTGGTCGTCGGCCCATTCAGCGGCATCAGCAACGAGGACGATCACATCTGGCTCGGCGGCGCGCCTGGCCCACTCAAACATTTGCTCGGCATCCACATCGAGGAATATGAGGCGATGGCGCAACCCAACATCGCCATCACGGACGACGAAGAGAGCTTCGCATGCGACACCTGGCGCGACAACATCGCGCTGCGCGGCGCAAAGATGGTGGCGCGCTTCGGGCAGGACTACTATGCCGACGCGCCATCGATCACGCAGAACGATTTTGGCAAAGGCCGCGCCTACTACGCCGGCACCTGCCCAGACATGGCTGGCATGATGTGGTTGTTGCAGCGCGCGTGCAACGACGCCGGGTTGAAGCCAGCATTCGATGTTCCTGCCGGCGTGGAAGTGCTGGTGCGCAGCAATGATGCACAATCGTTCACCTTTGTGCTGAATCACAATGAAGGCGCAGTGACGGTGCGGTTGCCCTCGCCCATGCGCGACGTGTTGAGCGGCGAGTCTCTCAGCGGCAAAGTGACGCTCGAAAAATTCGACGCGCGCGTGCTGACGCTGGCGTAAATCATGCAACGCATCCATGTGATCGACTCGCACACCGGCGGCGAGCCGACGCGGCTGGTGATCGCGGGCGGGCCGGCGCTTAGCGGCACGGTCGCCGAGCAATTGGCGCAACTGCGCGAGCAGCACGACTGGCTGCGCAGCGCGGTGGTGAACGAGCCGCGCGGCAGCGATGTGATCGTCGGCGCGCTGCTGTGCCGGCCTGACGATCGCAGTTGCGCCGCCGGCGTGATCTTCTTCAACAACGTTGGTTATCTCGGCATGTGCGGGCATGGCACGATCGGGTTGATGGCGTCGCTGGCATATCTGGGCAAGGCCGGCGCCGGCGCGCATCGCATCGAAACACCGGTGGGGATTGTCGAAGCAACGTTGCATTCGCCCCGCCCCCTCGCCGGCGGCGAGCGGAGCAGCGCCTATCCAAATCGCGTGTCGGTGCGCAACGTGCCAAGCTACCGACATCTTAAAAACGTGAGCGTGCAGGTCGATGGCGTCGGCAAAGTGACGGGTGATGTGGCTTGGGGCGGGAACTGGTTCTTCCTCATCAACGAGCATGGCCAGACATTGCGCATGAGCAACATCGCCACACTGACGCGCTATGCGGCGCGGGTGAAGGATGCGCTGGAGCGCGCCGGCGTCACCGGTGCAAATGGCGCGCCCATCGACCATATCGAGCTATTCGGCAAGAGCGAGACTGCAAACAGCAAGAACTTCGTGCTGTGCCCGGGCAACGCATATGATCGATCGCCATGCGGCACCGGCACCAGCGCCAAGCTGGCGTGCCTGTTTGCCGATGCGAAGATCGCCGCCGGCGAGACATGGAGACAAGAGAGCATCGTCGGCAGCGTGTTTGAGGGCAGCGTCGAAGCGGATGGCCAGCATGTCATCCCCACCATCACCGGCGAAGCGTTTGTCACCGCTGATGCCACGCTCATCATCGACCCGCGTGATCCGTTTCGATACGGCATTCAGCCATGAGTTTTTGCAAGAGAAGAGAATGTTGGGCGCCAAACTTTCATGGAGGTGTATTATGGTTACCTGGAAAGAATTTGCGGAGGCCGATCCCGCATTAGCTGAAGCAGGCTCAAACCAGCTCTTTCAATTTGGAGTCGGCTTGGCGTTTTTGGCAACCGTCCGAAGCGACGGCTCACCACGCTTGCATCCCGTGTGTCCTGTTTTGTCGGATTCCCATCTCTACATCCTCGTGCTACCCCATTCCCCCAAACGATGGGATCTCCTCCGAGATGGCCGCTATTCGCTTCAGGCGTTTCCCCAGGCCCGTCCTGATTCGGATGAGTTTTACTTGAGCGGGAGTGTGCATTTGGTGAATGACTCGGAGAAAAAAAGTGCTGTGCTGACCGACGCAAAGCATCATGCGAGTGCGGATGAGATCCCATTCGAGCTGCTGATCGAACGTGCAATGCGGACAACATGGAAAGGTTTTGGCACTCCCGACTACCATTCCAATCACACCATGTGGAAAGCGCAAGATGCATTCAAATAGCATCAAGAGTCATTTGAAGGGGAACAGGCGCCCAACACAGCGTGCACCTGACGTGTGGGATTCTGCGGCATTTTCGAGCATTTTTCTGGCTTCGGGTTTTCCCTGCTCCCAAGCAGAATCCACGCCCTCCCACACGCAGGTAACGCAAGCCGATGCGCAGCGCGTGAACGGGATGCGTGAAGCGACGTCCACCGCGCATCACGCACGCCCGCGCATGACACATGATTTTTGAAGGAGTATTCAACGATGGCCAT
>JBDHWI010000145.1:0-9935 GCA_039810125.1 Thermoflexales bacterium
TTCACCCACAGCGAGTTGGCCAGCGTGAGCGTGATGCCGGCGTTGTTGCGCAACAACGCCTGTAGCGCGGCAAAATCGCGGTTCATCTGTGCCAGCGTTGCACCCTTGCCCGCCAACGGCACAGCCATTGCATCAAATGTTTCGCCCAGCGCGCCGTTGGCGGCGATGGCGAGTGCGAGCGACACATTTGGCGCAGACACGAAGACATTTTTATCGGCGTTGGCATCGGCAGACTGATTCAGCAGGTCGAAGGCGAATTGCAGTTGAGCGTCCATGAATGATGAAGTCAGTGGCGTGGCATCGGTGGCTCTGTCGATGTTCGGCACGGTGACTGGGGAGACGGGTGATTGCAGCACGGGCGATTCGAGCGCCACCGGTGCAGTTGCCAATGGCTGTGCCATCGACGTTGATGCAACGGTGGCTGATGGCTCGGCGGGTTGTGCCGGCGCGGCGCAGCCGGCCATCGCAATGGCTGCAGCCAGCATCAGGCGTGTCACTTTTGCGTGCATGCGAGAATGATAGCGGCGATTGGCAACGGGCAACCAATGTTTGATCACCGCGCGTGCAGCTTGCCAGTTTGTCTTCTGGCGCTGGGCAATCCCTTCTTGTGCTTAAGCGCCTGCTTGCATTTGCGCTCGCGTTGGGGCTGGCCGGCGCAAGATTGGCTGCGGCCATCGATGTGCGACTCGCTGATTTTGACAATCCACGAGGCTTGGAAAACACAAAAGGACGCGCATCGCGCGCGTCCTTCGTTTGCCAATCGCGTTTGCCGCGCTTACATTTTGCCGGCCATGAAGGCGGCCAGGTCGCCGATGCGGCAGCTATAGCCCCACTCGTTGTCATACCAGCTCACGACCTTGACAAAGTTGCCGCCCAGCACCAGCGTATCCTTGGCGCTGAAGATCGAGCTGTGCGTGTCGCCCTTCAAGTCCATGCTCACCAGTTCTTCTTCACTGTAAGCGAGGATGCCCTTCATCGCGCCCTCAGCGTATTCCTTCATCGCCGCGTTGATCTCTTCAACGCTGGTCGGCTTGCTGAGGATAGCGGTGAAGTCCACGACCGACACAGTGGGTGTTGGCACGCGGAAGGCCATGCCAGTGAACTTACCCTGCAATTCGGGGATGACGAGGCCAACGGCGCGGGCTGCGCCGGTTGCGCTCGGCACAATGTTCATGCCGGCGGCGCGCGCATCGCGCAGGTCAGGCGCAGCCAGATCCAGCAGCTTCTGGCTGTTGGTGTAGCTGTGCACAGTGGTCAGGAAGCCCTTGTCGATGCCAAAGCGCTCGTGCAGCACCTTCGCCACCGGCGCGAGACCGTTGGTGGTGCAACTTGCGTTGCTGACGACAGTGTGCTTGGCAGGATCGTACTTGCCCTCGTTCACGCCCATCACGATGGTGATGTCTTCCTTCTTCGCCGGCGCGCTGATGATGACCTTCTTTGCGCCACCCGTCAGGTGCGCGCGCGCCTTGTCGGCATCGGTGAACAGACCGGTCGATTCGATCACGATGTCTGCGCCAACCTCGCCCCACGGGATGGCCGCTGGATCCCTCTGCGAGAAGATCTTGATCTTGTCGCCATTGACCACGAGGTCGCTACCCTCAACTACGATGCTGCCCTTGAAGCGACCATAGTTGCTGTCGTATTTGAAGAGGTGCGCATTGGTGGCCGCCGGCACAAGGTCGTTGATGCCGACCACGTCGAAGGTGTTCTTGTGATTCTCGACCAGCACCTTCAATACCTGCCGGCCAATGCGGCCGAAGCCGTTGATGCCAATTCTTGCTTTTGCCATGTTCTGTTTGCTCCTTCAGAGTGCTTACTCTTGATGCTCGACTGGATATTGTAATTTATACGCGAAGGAGCGGAACTGGCCTGTTGGCTATTTGCGATTGGCTGATGGTTGTGGGGAAGTTTGGCAATGCATCGATTGCCGGTAATCAGTTACTGATTCCGAACCAGCTTCATCACTGCATCTGCCAGCCGGCGCGGGTCGTGCCGCCAAGGCTCTTTCTCATCGGCCAGATGCGATGGCAGCACGGTCACTTCGCTGCCGCGCACGCGCTCCTCGGCCATCACGATCTCCACGCCGCTCGGTGGCTTGAATTCGCTGGCGACATGATCGTTTGCCAGCACGTAATCGATCACGCCCTTGCCGATGTGGTTTTCCAGCGCGATGACATGGTCGCTCATCGTGTAGTGATCGGTCTCGCTGCGCTCGGTCGCCACGTTGCAGGCATACACCACGTGCGCGCGCGCCTCGCGCAGTGCCTCGACAATGCCTGGTACGAGCAGATTTGGCATGACGCTGGTGAACAGGCTGCCAGGCCCCAACACGATCAAGTCGGCGTCGAGGATGGCTTTCACTGCCTCTGGGTAGGCCGGCGGGTCATGCGGCTCCAGCCAGACGCGCTCGATCGGGAAGCCGGCCTTGCCAATGGACGACTCGCCGCGCACCGGCGCTGGCGGCATCATGTCGTGCGTGCCGGCGGGTGCTGGGATGAAATACTCGGCGGCCAGCGTCACGTCGGTTAGCGTGCTGGGCACGATGCGGCCGGCGCTCGCCACCACCTTGCTGCTCTCCAGGATTGCCCTTTCGAAGCTGCCGGTCAATTCGGCCATGGCTGCGATGAACAGGTTGCCGAACGAATGCCCGGCCAATCCGCTGTTGCCGCCGAAGCGATATTGCATCAACTGTGTCACCAGTGATTCATCGTCGGCCAGCGCGCTGATGCACATGCGGAAGTCGCCTGGTGGCAACATGCCGAATTCCCTGCGCAGCCGGCCGCTGCTGCCGCCGTCATCGGCCACCGTGACGATGGCGGTGATGTTGGTGGTGTGGCGCTTGATGCCGCGCAATAGCGCTGCCATGCCATGCCCGCCACCGATGGTCACCACGCGCGGCCCCTGCGAGGCGATGCGCTGCTGCACCAGCTTGTTTACGATCGGTTGCTTGTCGTTGCCTCGCAGCACGGTTGCAATCGAATTGTTTAACTTGAGCAGACCATAGAGGAAGGCGCTGATACCAATCGTGCCAACGAGGATGCCGCGCGCCCAACGCGGCAGAAATTGCAGCGTGAGGTAATACACAAAGCCCGGAAAGGCAACATCGTGATAAAGCTCCACCAATAGGAAGCCGATGCCGATGCCGATCAACGTGATGCCGGCGAGCATCAACAGAAACCAGCGCTTCACATGCAGGCCCGGGATCAGCCAAAGCAGGGTGTCGCGTTTCAGCAGCGTGTTGTTCATTGTCTTGTTAGTCGGCAGTTGGATTGCCGGCTGCGCAAGGTCGAAGCAGCCGGTCTGCTCCGACCTTTTTGACTATCCTGTGTTCCGCAAGCCGGCGCTCACGCCGTTGATGGTCAAATCGATCACGCGGCGCAGCGCCTGCATCCCCGCCGGTTCCGGCACGTTGGGGTCGGGGGGTGCCGGCGTGTCTTTCATCAGATTGCGCAGCCGGCGTATCATCTCCACCTGAATGTAATTCAGCGGATCGACATAGGGATTGCGCAGGCGAATGGACTCTTGTAGCACCTGTTCGTTGTCCAGCAGCGCATCTTGACCGGTGATCGCCAGCACTGCCCGACAGGTGCGCTCGAACTCATCATTGATGATGGCAAGCACGCGCGCGCGGATATTTGTATCTTCCACCAGCGTGGCATACAACGACGCGATGCCCATGTCGGCTTTGGTCAGGCTCTGCTGCGCGTTGTCCAGCATGGTCTCGAAGAATGCCCACTCGCGGTACATCTTTTGCAGCAAGCCAAGGTGGCCGTCGTCGATCATCGTTTGCAGCGCCGCGCCGACGCCATACCAGCCCGGCAGCACAAAGCGGCTTTGCATCCACGAGAACACCCAGGGAATGGCGCGCAGATCTTCGACAGTGCGTGTTTGTTTGCGGAAGGTGGGCCGCGATCCCACCTTCAACTTGCTGATCTCCGCAATTGGCGTGGCCTGCGACCAGAACGTGATGAAGTCGGGATCTTCATGCACCAGGGCGCGATAGGCCTCAAAGCCGCGCTCGGACATGCGCGCCATCGCATTGCGCCATTCGGCCGGCACCACCCCTGGGTTTTGCGCCTCGTGCGTCGCCAGCAGCACGCCATAAGTCAGTTGCTCCAGATGCCGGCGTGCCAGGTCAGGGTCCTGATAGCGCGTGGAAAGCACTTCGCCTTGCTCGGTCAGGCGGATGCGGCCATGCGCCATACCGGCGGGTTGTGCCAGAATCGCTTTGGCTGCCGGCCCGCCACCGCGCGCCACTGTGCCACCGCGCCCATGAAAGAGCGTGAACGACACACCATGCTCACGGCACACGCCGGCAATCGTCTCCTGCGCGTTGTACAGCTCCCAGTTTGCTGTGATGTAACCGCAGTCCTTGTTGCTGTCGGAGTAGCCGAGCATGATCATCTGCTCGTTGTCCTGGGTGCGCAGATAATCGCGATACGCCTCATGTGTGAACATGCGACGCAGGATGTCTGGCGCGTTCTTCAGGTCGTCGCGCGTTTCGAACAGCGGCCCAATGGGCAGGTTGCAGCCGCACCAGTGCATGAACAACATCACTTCCAGCACATCGGAAAGGCCATCGGTCATGCTGATGATGTACGCGCCAAGCGCGGAGCGGCCGTAACGACTGATGGCGACGCGCGCCAGTTGGATGGGTTCAGTCACGCGCAGCGTCTCGGCGCTGAGCGGGCGGTCGAGCATAGAGTAACCGGGCTGCGCAAGTTGGGCGGTCAGCACGGCAATCTTTGCCGCTTCGTCAAGCTCAGAGTAGTTGGGGCAAACGCCGGCCTTGTTCAGAATCTCGGCCATCGCCTGCTCGTGCCAGGCCGAATGCTGGCGCAAATCCAACCGCGCCCAGTGCAGGCCGAACACATTCACCAGCGTGCGCAATTGAGCCAGTTCGCCGTCGGCCAGCATGCGCGCGCGACCCTGGCGCAGGCTCTCGGCCACGATGTCGAGCCGGTCATCGACGTCCTCTGAAGTCAGCATCGCCGGCAACGGCAATGGCAACGCAAGACTGAACGACATCGCCAGAATGTTATTGTTCTGCGCGAAGGGATAAAGGCTGAATTGCTTGGTGTTGCGATGCGCGTCCTGCAGTTGTGCCGTCAGTGCAGCCATCATCAAGCGATACGGCTCATTTGGGTAGCGGCCGGCGATCATGCGAACGCGCTGCGAGGTGTCGTCCATCTGCTGGATCAGCGCCTGCATCGCATCGCTGATGGTGTCGCGGTTGACCGACACGCTGAGCAGGCGCGACAACTCATGGGTGGCGCTTTGCACCTTGTCGATGGTTGCCTCGCGGTGCAGCTTGAGCGTCTCGGCAGTCACATCGGGCGTGACGTTGGGATTGCCATCACGATCACCGCCGATCCATGAGCCGAATGTCAACCAGCCATCGGGTGGCGTCACGTCGGGGTAGTGCTTGCTCAGCGCCACAACAAAATCTTTGTGCAACAGCGGCAGCACGCGCCACAGCGTCGAATCGAAATACCACAGCCCAGTCTTCACTTCGTCGGTCACCAGCGGCTGCACGGTGCGCGCGCGATCGGTCAGCCACAGCGCAGTGACCTCGCGCTTGATGTCTTCATCGTTTTCGGGGCTTTCGTCGTTGCGCAACAGGCCGGCCAGCCGGCGCAGTTTGCTCAACACGGTGCGGCGCTTGCTTTCGGTGGGATGGGCGGTGAACACCGGCTCAATGTGCAATCGGTTCAACATGCGCTGCAGGTCTTCGCCCGTCACACCGCGCTGCTTCAGTTCGATCAATGCCGCTTCGATGGATTCGCGAATAGGTTCGGGGCGCAGGCCGGCGGCGCGCTCCGCGCGATAATGCTGCAACTTGCTGGCGCGATATTGCTCCTCGCACAGGTTCACCAGTTCGAAGTAGGTGGTGAAGGCCATCGCCATCTCATAGGCGTCGGCCTCGGAGATGGCGCTGACGGTTTCGCGCAGGGCGGCCGGTGCGTACGGGTCGCCGGCGCGGCTGTCCTTCGCCAATTTGCGGATTTTCTCTTCCAGCGCGAAGGTGTCTTCGCCATCGAGCGCCCGGATCACATCGCCAAGCAATTCGCCGGCACGGCGAATCAACTCGTTCAATGGCTCAATGGATGAATATTCTCTGGTCATGGGCAACGAGGCGACACTATAATCGAAACCAACTTGCATGAACCTCTCGCAAAGGCGCAGGTCGTCTGCCTGGCGCCCTGAGCGCCTTGGAAAGGGGAACCGGAACAGGGGTCGCGGAGGAGCGTGGAACCTGCACCGCACAAAATCGTTCAAGACTAAGCGCAGTCGAAGGATGCTTTGCACTGGCAATTCAAACCCGCATGAAAAAGCTTCAGAAGAACGTCTATCTGCATGTGACGAGCGACGGTGTGAACATCGGCTGCGTCGCCGGCGATGATGCCATCGCTTTGATCGACCTGCCGCAAGACCCGGTGGAAACATCGGCCTGGCGCGACGAGTTGCGCGCCGAGTTCGGGGAGCGCCAAATCCGCGCGATCCTTTTCACCTCGTCCGACCGGCTGAACAGCGAATCGCTGGCGGTGATCAACGCCACAGCCATGCTGCATGACGCGGCGTACGCACAGATTGCACCGCCGCCAGAGACGCTAACCATGCCGCTGCCCGAGCCGATGGCGTTGCCGCTCATTCGCGAGTTGGGCAGCACGCCGCAAATCACCTTCAACCAATCGGCCTCGGTTGTCATCGGCGCCCGACAGCCTTCGTTCATTGACATCGCGCATCGGGGTGGTTACTCGCCGGACGCATGTTTTGTGACCGTGCGCGACGCCGGCATCGTCTTCGCCGGCGACCATGTTGCCATCGGCCAGCCGCCACTGCTGGCGCAGGGCAATTTTGAGCACTGGCCAAACGTGCTGGCCGGCCTGAAGAAGATGAAGCACGTGACGATGGTGGTGCCAGGGCGCGGACCAACTGGCGTGCCGGCCACCGCCGGCGATGAAACGCTGGAGTTCATCAAGGCTGCCACGAGCAAAGTGAAGGCGCTGGTGCGCAGCAACCGCAGCCGCAGCGATGTGGGCGCGCTGGTGCCGGAGTTGATGGCGCTCTACGGCAAGAAGGGTGCGCGGGTTGGCAGCAACGCCGACGCAATGCAGCGCTATGTGCGCGCCGGCCTTGAGCGCATCTACGACGATCTCAAGACGGGCGCAACCCTCTGAACACAGCTTCAGCGCTCATGACTATCTGCATTGTCGGCAGCCTGAACATGGATTTGATCGTGCGAGCGGCGCATTTCCCGCAGCCGGGCGAGACGATCCACGGGCGCAGCTTCAGCACAGCCTGTGGTGGCAAGGGCGCGAATCAGGCTTATGCAGTGGCGCGCATGGGGCAGCCGGCACGCATGATTGGTTGTGTGGGTGAGGATGCCTTCGCGGATGCCATGACGTCCAACTTGCAACATGTGGGCGTGGACATCAGCGGCGTGTTGCGCAAGCCTGGCGTCTCCAGCGGCATCGCCGTGATCACAGTCGATGACAGCGGGCAAAATGAGATCGTGTTGGCTGCCGGCGCAAATGCCTTGCTCGACGCAGCCACTGTGCAGTTGCTAGCCGCGCACATTCAATCGTCAGATGCTGTGATCGCGCAGTTGGAGACGACGTTGGAGGCAACCGAGATGGCAATGCGGTTGGCGCGCGCTTCGACCAGCTCGGCATCTGGCACGATCTCCATCTTCAACCCTGCCCCAGGCGCGCCGATGCGTGATGAGATGCTCGCGCTGTGCGATTGGGTGATCCCCAACGAGACGGAGGCCGCGCTGTTGACTGGCATTTCGGTGGATGGGATCGATGCTGCGACAAAGGCGGCCGGCGCGCTGCGCGCGCGCGGGGTGCGCAATGTGCTGATCACCCTGGGCGGCAATGGCGTGTGGGTGGATGCGGCGGCGTGGCGCGGGCACGTGCCGGCGTTCCCTGTGACGCCGGTGGACACGGTGGCTGCCGGCGACACCTTCATCGGCGCGTTTGTGAGCCGGCTGGTGGAAGGCGCAGCGGTGCGCGACGCGGTGCGTTTCGGCAATGCTGCCGCGGCTATCGCAGTCACGCGCGCCGGCGCGCAACCCAGCATCCCCGCGCGAGCCGAAGTCGATGCCTTCCTGCGGAAACACGGCGCATAAAAGAGTGATCGAGCCTCCATGCTTTGCACACCCTGAGGCAGGCATTGAAAAACCCCTGCCTTCGCAGGGGTTGTGTGATTGCAGGATGGGCACCGGCTTATTGCTCAGCCTTGCGCTTGTCCAGATACGAAACTGCTTCGCCAATCGTGGTAATCTTCTGCGCATCTTCGTCGGAGATCTCTCCGCCGAATTCCTCTTCGAAAGCCATGATCAATTCAACCAGGTCGAGTGAATCGGCCTCCAGGTCTTCACGAAACTTGGCCTCCATGGTGACTTTTTCGGGCGGCACGCCCAAGAGTTTGATGGTAAGCGCCTTGACGCGGTCGAAGGTGGACTGTTCTGACATGAATCGTTTCCTCCAGCGAGTTTGTAAACGGGCGTGATTGTAGCCCAAGTGTCTTCGGACTGAAACACCGCCGGCGATGCAAGGTTACGATATCGCGCTGGCGCACCCATCACCATGAGCAATACAACAGACGAAGGGCAGGTTCTCGAAAGCCGCAAGGCCGACCACATTCAGATCAACCTGGATAAAGATGTGCAATCGCATCTGACCAGCGGGCTGGAGCGTTATCGTTTCATGCACGAAGCGCTGCCCGAAGTGGACGCCGGCGCGATTGACACATCGCTTCACTTTTTGGGCAAGCGGCTCTCCGCGCCGATCTTGATCTCATCGATGACCGGCGGCACGGCGCAGGCCGGCGCGATCAACCGCAACCTGGCTGAGGCAGCGCAACGAGCCGGCATCGCGATGGGTGTTGGCTCCACGCGCGCCGCCGTGGTGAAGCCGGAATTGGCTGGCACGTTCAAGGTGCGCGAGGTCGCGCCGGATATTTTGCTGTTCGCCAACATCGGTGCGGTGCAGTTCAACTATGGCTTCACGGTCGATCAGTGCCGCAGGGCGATCGATCTCATCGGCGCAGACGGCCTGATCCTGCACCTCAATCCGCTGCAGGAGATCCTGCAGCCGGAGGGCGACGTGAATTGGGCCGGGTTGGTGCGCAAGATCGCGGACGTAACCCAGGCCCTGCGCAAGGATGGCATTCCGGTCATTGCAAAGGAGGTGGGCTGGGGCATTTCGCCGCGCGCGGCGAGGGCTCTGACCGAGGCCGGCGTGGCCGCGATTGATGTGGCCGGCGCCGGCGGCACGAGCTGGAGCCAGGTGGAGATGTTCCGCGCGCGCACGGAGGTGCAGCGCCGCATCGCGGAGGCATTTGTCGATTGGGGCATCCCAACCGCCGAGTCGATCCTGCATGTGCGGCAGGCCGCGCCAACGGTGCCGGTCATTGCCAGTGGGGGGCTCAAAAATGGCGTGGACGGCGCGAAGTGCATCGCGCTTGGCGCAGCGCTGTTTGGGCTGGCGCGGCCCTTCCTGCGCGCGGCGACGATCTCGGCGGATGCAGTGGGGGACGAGTTGGCGGTGGTGACGGGGCAACTGCGCGCGGCGATGCTATGCGCAGGGGCAGGGGACCTGCCGGCCTTGCAACAGGTTGTGCTCAGCCGGGGCTGATTTCAGGTTCAATCAACTTCGCAGGTCGCAGAAAGCCTGTGAGGTGTTTTTTTTCAGGACAGCTTCGCGGCTTTTGCGTTTATAATCTGGCTCCCTGCGGGGGCGTAGCTCAGTTGGTTAGAGCGTTGCGTTGACATCGCAAAGGTCACAGGTTCGAGTCCTGTCGCTCCCATACCGAAGTGCACGCGCCGAGCATGAAACTTGCTCGGCGCGTGCACTTCTTTTCTTGTTGATTTCAGATCAGCTTCTGCTTCACTGCCAGCGCCACGGCCTCGGTGCGGTTGGTCACAG
>JBDHWI010000146.1:0-9728 GCA_039810125.1 Thermoflexales bacterium
CTGCTTCCGTCATTGCCACCCTGGGCATTGCATTCACACTGTCGCTGCTGCTGACGTGGATCGCCATGCGCGCCGGCATTCGCTTTGGCATCGCCGATAAGCCCGGTGGGCGGCGCAAACACACCCGCATCACATCGCGCCTGGGCGTGCTGCCTTTGTTCGGCGCGTTCACCCTCACCGCGCTGGCCGGCCGCGCATTTGGTGTGCCATCGCTCGACCCAAATGAGCCGGCGCGCTTCATCGCGTTCATCGCCGGCGGCTGCATCGTCTTCGCGCTGGCGCTGCTGGATGACAAATTCAACCTGCCGCCACGCTGGCAATTCGCACTGCAAATCGCGGCCGCGTTCATCGCCATCGCCGGCCAGATCTACATCGAGCGTTTCACGAATCCCCTTACGCGCGAATTGGTGATTTTGCCCGAGGCGCTCGGCCCCATCGCCGGCAACTTCGTTGTCGTCGCGCTCACGCTGTTCTGGTTCCTCGGCATGATGAACACAGTGAATTTCCTGGATGGCGTGGACGGGCTGGCATCGACTGTGGCGCTGATCGCCGCCGGCGTGGTCGCCATTCACATGCTGCGCGAAGGCCAATTCAGTGTGGCGCTGCTGCCGATTGCGCTGGTTGGCACGCTGCTCGGTTTTCTCGCGTTCAATTTTCCGCCGGCGAAGATCTTTCTCGGCGGCGGCGCGCTGTATCTCGGCTATGCGCTGGCGTGCGCCGGCATCATCGGCGGCGCGAAGATCGCACTGCTGTTGCTGGTGATGGGGTTGCCAATCATTGATGTGCTGTGGCAGATGATCGACCGCGTGCGACACGGCCGCAGCCCCACATCGTCAGATCGCGGGCATCTGCATTTTCGGCTGGCCGACGCAGGCTGGCCGGCGATCCGCATCGTGGCGTTGTATGCAACGGCATGCATCCTGTTTGGCGGCGCCGCACTGCTACCCATCTCGCCATTGGCCAAGTTGATCACGCTAGCTGGCCTGTTTGTGCTTGTCATCGCCGGCATGTTGCGCCTGCCCGGACCGGAACATGCCACGAAGCAAGGCTGAACACCGGCGCGCCAGCAAAACCTGCGTGAAAAATCTTGCATGATTCTGGCATTCGCGCGTTACCTTCCCTCAGCGTGAATGTGTTCTAATCGGCTTATCAGCGAGTAGTTTTATACTACTCAAAAGAGTAAGTTCAACCGAAGCAAAATCTTTTTATAACCACAATCGAGGTAAGCATCGTGGGTAATGTCTGGTTTGAAATCGAAGATCTGCATGTCAAGATTGCGAACAGCGATCGCGTGATTCTGAAGGGTTTGAATCTCACCATCAACGCCGGCGAGGTTCATGCCATCATGGGGCCGAACGGCAGCGGCAAAAGCACGCTGGCCTACGCTATTGCCGGCCACCCCAACTACGAAGTAACCAGCGGCGACATTCGCTTCAAGGGCGAAAGCGTGCTGGAGATGGATGCCGATGAGCGCAGCCGCGCCGGCTTGTTTCTTGCGTTTCAATACCCGGTCGCCATCCCTGGCGTGACTGTGGCGAACTTTTTGCGCACCGCGCTGAACGCCCGCATCAAGGCAGATGCAGCAGCGGCGAATGGTGGTGTGCTGCCCAGCAACGTGAAGGGCATCCCAATCCCTGTCTTCACCAAGCAACTGCGTGAGGCGATGCAGATTTTGCGGGTGGACAACAGCTTCGCCGGCCGCTACTTGAACGAAGGCTTCAGCGGCGGCGAAAAGAAACGCGCCGAAATCTTGCAAATGGCGATGCTCAAGCCGGTGATGGCCGTGCTGGATGAAACGGACTCCGGCCTCGACATCGACGCGTTGCGCATCGTGAGCGAGGGTGTGAACACACTACACGACACAAACGCGCAAATGGGTGTGCTGGTGATCACGCACTACCAGCGCCTGCTGAACTACATCAAGCCGCAATTCGTGCATGTCCTGATCGATGGCCGCATCGTGGAGAGCGGCGGCCCCGAACTGGCGCTGGAATTGGAAACGCGCGGCTACGATTGGCTGAAGGAGCCAGAAGCGGAGAAATAGAGCCAAGAAACAGGAACGAAGAACCAAGGGAATTCCACCTTGATTCTTGGTTCTTGCATCTTGACTCTTCGGAGGTTGAGCATGGCTGAAGAGAAATCTCAAGTTTCTGTCAACGATGAATACATCGAGAAATACGGCTTCAGCGAGCCGGAGAACTATACGTTCAAAAGCCGCAAGGGGCTGGATGAAGAGATCGTGCGCGAAATCTCGCACATGAAGAGCGAGCCAGAGTGGATGACGGATTTCCGCCTGCGTTCACTGGAGGCGTTCAACAGCAAGCCGATGCCGAACTGGGGCAGCGAGATGCTGGGCGAGATCGACTTCAACGACATCTACTACTACATCAAGCCGACCGACAAGCCGGCCAGCAGTTGGGATGATTTGCCCGACGAAATCAGGAACACCTACGACAAGTTGGGCATCCCTGAAGCTGAGAAGAAGTATCTCGCCGGCGTCGGCGCGCAGTATGAGTCGGAGGTGATCTATCACAACCTCGCCAAGGATCTCGAAACAAAGGGCGTGATCTTTCTCGACACCGACTCGGCGCTGAAGCAGCACCCTGAGCTTTTCCGCGAACACTTCGGCACCATCATTCCCTACAGCGACAACAAGTTTGCCGCGCTCAACAGCGCAGTGTGGTCGGGCGGTTCATTCATCTACGTGCCGAAAGGCGTAAAGATCGACATGCCGCTGCAAGCGTACTTCCGCATCAATGCGAAGAACGTCGGTCAGTTTGAGCGCACGCTCATCATCGTCGACGAAGGCGCGCAGGTGCATTACGTCGAAGGCTGCACAGCGCCGGTCTACTCCAGCAACTCACTGCACAGCGCCGTCGTCGAGATCGTCGTGAAGAAAGGCGGGCGCTGTCGCTATACAACCATCCAGAACTGGTCGACGAATGTGTACAACCTCGTCACCAAGCGCGCAGCAGCCTATGAAAATGCAACGATGGAGTGGGTGGATGGCAATCTGGGCAGCAAGCTGACCATGAAATATCCGTCCGTTTTCCTGATGGAGCCGGGCGCGCACGGTGAGATTCTGTCGATTGCATTCGCCGGCAAAGGACAGCATCAGGACGCCGGCGGCAAAGTCGTGCATGTCGCGCCAAACACCACCAGCAAGATCGTCAGCAAGTCCATCAGCAAGGATGGCGGCCGCGCCAGCTATCGCGGTTTGCTGAAGGTCTACAAGGATGCGGTGAATGCGAAGAGCAACGTGGTGTGTGATGCGCTGCTGCTCGACGAGCACAGCCGCAGCGACACATATCCCTACATCGAAGTCGACAACGATCAAGTCAACATCGGCCATGAGGCCAGCGTGAGCAAGATCGGCGAGGAGCAGTTGTTCTACGCCATGAGCCGTGGCGTGAATGAGGAAGACGCCAGCACGATGGTCGTCTCCGGCTTCATTGAGCCGCTGGTAAAAGAGCTGCCGATGGAGTACGCGATGGAGATGAACCGCCTGATTGCCTTGCAGATGGAAGGCACGGTTGGATAGTTCTAAGCAATGAGTTCTGAGTAACGAGTAGTGCTTAGGCCTCGGAACTCATCATTGAATCATGGCAGTCGTACAACCCCTTATGAAACCTGCGCCGCTGGTGAAAAGCGGCGACCTAACCCGCGAATTCGTTGAGGCGTATAGTCACGCGCTGAACGAAGATGCGTGGATGCTGAGCCGCCGGCTCGAAGCGTTGCGCGTGTTCCGCGACACGCCGGCGCCCAACCGCTACGACGAACTGTGGCGGCGTGTTGACTTGAGCCGGCTCAAGCTCGATCAACTGCTCGCAGCGATTCAGCCTGGCGCAGAGGGCGCGGTTGCGTCACACTTCGCACCCCTCAGCAATGACGACCTGCGCAAGCAAGGCGTGACTTTCGCCAGCCTTGAAGAGGCCGCGCGCGCGCATCAGGACTTGCTCGACAAGTATTTGATGACCGAATGCGTCAAGCTGACCGATAGCTATTTTGCCGCACTGCATGGCGTATTCATGCGCGGCGGCACTGTGTTGCACGTGCCGGCCGGCGTGAAGATCGCGGAACCCTTCCGCACCAGTACCGTCATGGCAGCCAGCGCGCGCGCCGGCTTCAACCACACACTGATCGTGATTGAGGCAGGCGCGAAAGCCACGTTGATCGAGGAGTTCAAGAGCGAGACTGGCGCCGAGCAAGCGCTCTACAACGGCTCGGTTGAGATCATCCTGCGCGATGGCGCCGAATTGGATTACGTGAACATCCAGGATTGGGGCCGCAATGTGTGGAACTTCACCACCGAGCGCGCACATGTGGGCGCCGGCGCTTCGCTGCATTGGGTGATGGGCGGAATTGGCGCGAAATTCACCAAGAGCCTGATCGAAGCCGACATGCTTGGCGCAAATGGACTGGCGCTGTTGAGCGGCGTGTACTTCGCCGATGCAAAGCAGCAGTTCCACTACGACACGCAGCAAAACCACATCGCTGAAGGGTGCAAGAGCGACCTACTCTACAAGGCGGCGCTGCGTGATGAGGCGCGCACAGTGTGGCGTGGCAATATTCGCGTGTTCCCAGGCGCGCAAAAAACTGACAGCTACCAGGCCAATCGCAACTTGCAACTCTCGCACAAGAGCCGCGCCGATTCGATCCCAGGGCTGGAGATCGAGGCGGACGATGTGCGCTGCACACACGGTGCAACCGTCGGGCAAATCGAGGAAGAGCCGATGTTCTATCTCGCCAGCCGTGGCGTGCCTGAAAACGATGCGCGCCGGTTGATAGTCGAGGGTTTCTTTGCGCCGGTCATCGAGCGCATCCCGCTGGAAGAGACCCGGGAAAGGCTGATCGAAGAGATCGGCAAAAAGATCGGTTGATCTGGGTGAAGACGGGCTTCAAATTCCACTGAAGCCCGTTTCGCTGTACTTTCAAATGGTTACTGTAAATCCAACGACGCCCATCGCCGACAGACAGCCGCCGCTGTTGAAGGGGGTGCCCATCTTGGGCAATGCAATTGAGATGGCCAACGACCCTCTGCAGTTGCTTGTGCGCGGCTACAACGAACTTGGCCCGGTGTTTCGCATGAGGGCAGCCGGCCGCCTGTTTCACGTCATCGCCGGCCCAACCGCGCATGAGTTCGTCGCAAATGGCGGTGATGAAGTATTGACCGCCGAAAAGACGCTTGGCGCAACCGGTAGCGAAATTGGCGCACGGCGCACGCTCGTGTCGACAGATCACGCAGCGCACCTGCATATGCGCAAGGCGCTGCGGCCAGGCTTCAGCAAGAGCGCTTTTTTGCAGAATGCGCCTTTGGCTTTTGCACGCACCGAGGAACGCATGATGGCGTGGAAGGCCGGCGATGAGATCGACATCTTTCGTACATTGCAGCGCCTGGTGATGGAGCAACTTGCGCTCGCGCTGATCGGCGAAGAGGCTAATGATTACTTCGATGATGTGCGCATCTACATCGGCACGATCATGAACGTGCGCGTGTATGGCCTGTGGCCGGAGTTGGCGCTGCGAATGCCGCGCTATCGGAAGGCGAGAGCGCGCTTCCTCGAGCTTGGCACGACGATCTTGAACAAGCGCCGCGCCGAGGGCAATCTTGCGCGCGCCGACCTGATCGCCCATGCCATCGGCTATGTTGACATCAACGGCGCCCGGCTGGACGACCGCGAGCTGGCAATGACAGTCACCAGCCCGTTCATCGCCGGGATGGACACCGCCGCATCGATGGCAAGTTTTTTGCTCTATGAGGTGCTGAAGAATCCGGACGTGCTGGCGAAAGTGAGAGCCGAGGTGGACACGCACCTCAATCTGCACGCGATCAAGCCAGAATCGGTGATGACGATGCACACGCTGCACGGCGCATCCATGGAGACGCTGCGCATGCATACCATCGCACTAGCACAACCGCGCACCGCACTGGCTGATTTTTCGATCAACGGCTACACGATCAAGAAAGGCAGTTACGTGATGTTGTCAGGGTCAGTATCGCATTACCTGCCCGAATTCTACAAAGACCCGTACACCTTTGATCCGGATCGATTCAATCCGCCACGCAACGAACATCGCCAAAAACACGCTTATGCGCCGTATGGCATCGGCGCGCATCTATGTTTGGGCGCCGGCGTGGCCGAAGTGCAATTTCCATTAAATGTGGCGCTGCTGATCAAGAAGTTCGATCTCTCGCTATCGCCGGCGGATTACGCGCTGAGGTTGAGCAATAGCCCTACTCCGCACCCCGACAAGCTCAGAGTGCGCATCGATGCAGTGCGATAACGAAGAAGCCGGCCTTGCGAGGCCGGCTTCTTTTTCTAGATCGTCACGCCTAGCGCAAGCCCCACTTCGGAGAGCGCCTTGTATTCGGCGTCGCTGACCTTTTCGCCACCGATGCCAAGCACCGCGCCTTCCCTGCCGGCTTCCGCCGTCAACCTCGCTGCGCGCCCCAGCCAGTGCTTCACCGCAAGCGCTTCTTTCTGCGGCGCCTTCGCATCCAGCAGTTTGCCAATATTCGTGATGAACGCGAGCAGATCGGCGCCGGCGCCAATGCGCGGTGTCTCGTCCTCAGCCCGTGCGCCCAGCAACGTGACCCACTCATTCAACAGATCGAGCAACAGCGAACCCGCCGGCGCGCCGGCAATATCCTTGTTAGCGGCGTTAAACGGTGCGGACAATTCCTTGATTGTGCCGATGGGGCCGGTGCGCGCATCTGCGCCTGACACATACATCGCGATGGCCAGCGGCGCGTGTTTCAGTTGCCACCACTCATCGCTGGTGAAGTTATCCATGTTTGCCATGTGCATTTTCCTCTGCGTGAATTGTATCGCGGCAAAAGCGATCAATCAGAATACGGTCTATGCACGAAGAGAAAGCTATACTCGCCGGCGATGGATACGCCTTTTGTTGAATTGGACTTCAAGGTGAAGACCTACGATGTGGACATGGCGCAGATCGTTCACAACGCAGTCTACATTCGCTGGCTCGAAGATTTGCGCACCGCGTTGATGGACAAATACCTGCCGCTGCAGCATTGGATGGCGCGCGATTTGATGCCGGTGCTGCTGGAAACGCGCATTGCGTATCGTCGCGCAGTGAAGCTATTCGAAGTGGTGCATGGCCGGCTGGAGATGCCACGCTTTGCGCCGGTGAAGTGGGAGATGAATGTGCAATTCACGGTCGACGGCGAACTGCGCGCCGATGCGCATCAGACCGGCTGCTTCATCGACATGAAAACCATGCGCGCGACGAAGATCCCCGATGACTATCGCTCTGTTTTTGCCGGCGACCCTGCCATCGGCAATCATTCAAAACCATGAACAACCTCAAAATCAACCTGACGATTTTCTCCGACTACCTCTGACCGTGGTGCTACGTCGGCCAGGTCGTGGTCGAACAAATCAAAGCCGAATACGGCAGGGACAACGTCGAAGTCGAGTGGCTGCCATATCTGCTGCGGCCAGATATGCCAGAGCAGGGTCAGCCACTGCCCAGCTACGTGCAGCAGAAGCGCGGTCAAACAGAACCGCGGCTGAAGCAAATGGCGGCTGCCGGCGGGCTGGACTTCATCCAGCACGAGCATTCCCCAAACCCTCGCCGCGCGCATGAGTGCACCGAGTACGCGCGCGAGATGGGCAAGCACGAAGCCTTTCACAAGATCGTCTTTCGCAAGCTCTACGGTGAGGACAAGGACATCCATGACTGGGCCGAACTGCGCGACGCGGCAAACGAGGCCGGCCTCGATCCCGACGACATGCAGCGGCGAGTCGAAGCCGGCGAGTATCGCGAAGCGGTGGACAGCCTGATCGCCGAGGCGCAGGCCATCGGCGTGCAAGGCGTGCCGTTCTACATCGTCAACCGGAAATATGGCATCTCCGGCGCGCAACCCATCGATGTTTTTCGCCGCGCCATCTCGATGTCACAGCAGGCCCAGTAGTTCCTGCCAGAGCAAAATGTAGACGAAGGGAATGGACGCAGCTGATCCTTCTGCGTCCATCCCCTTCATCCATTTCTGTTTTACACGCTGTGTCTGCCGGCGGGAAGTTGCTGCGCTGCCTTGTTTGGCATCTCCAGCACCACAGGCACAGGCGAGTCGATCTCGACGGCATCGCCTTGCACTGATACGCGAATGAAGCCATGCGGCGTCGGCACGCTGCCCCTGACCCATTGCAACCCGCCCAAGCGCGGCGCAATGCGAGCAACGGCATAGCCGGGTTCCGCCGGCGTCACACCCAGCACATAGAACATCATGTCGCGCGTTGGCGCGCAACTCCAGCCATGCACGTGCGTGCCCCAGCCCCAACATTCGCCAATGGTGTCGTAGCCATTTTGCAGAAATTGCAGCCAGCGCTTGTGCAATTGCGGGAGACGCTCAGCCTTGCCTGCCTTCACCACAGCGTCATGCACAACGTAGCTCATAAATGGCTGCGCGATGACGATCTGTTTCTCCACATCCCAATCAGGCATGTAGATGCCCTGGAATTGCCGCATCATCTTTTCCGACGCATATGGGTTATTTGGGTCACCTGTCCACGAAGCGACGACAAGCACTGATTCGTCGGTGATGGCATCGATGATGCGGGACCAGCGATGCTGCGGCGCAACGCCGGCAAGAATGGCGAGCGCGCCGGCCAACTGGCTGACGGGCTTTTGCTGCACCCCGTCCTTCACGTGATCAACATAGACGCCGCGCGATTCATTCCAGAACATCTCGAAGCCGGCTGCGATCTTCTCCAGCACACCTTCGGCCCAGCGTTGACTGCTGCGCTCTTCCAGCCACGCAGCCAACTCGGCAAATTCACGCAGGCCGCGCGCCCAGCTTGCCGTGATCACACCGCTGGTGTCTTCATTGCTGATAGCCGCCCAGTCGATCAGATTCCACTCGACCACATCCTTGAGGACGCCGGCCTTCGTTTGAAACGGCAGATACCAGCGCAGAATGCGCTCAATCGTCGGCATGAAGGATTTCACCGCATCTTTGTCGCCGGTGAAACGATACAAGTTGTGCACACCATGCACCCAATGTAACGACCAATCAGGAATCGTGTAAGTGCCGCTCGCCTCAATCTCACCGACCACGCTCATCGGCAAGATGCCGTCTGGGCGCGGTGAATTTCCGAGCGTGAGGTAGTGCCACGCCAGCCGCCAGTCAGCGTTCGTCGCCAGATGCACCATTTGATGCACCACCGCATCGCCCACCCAGGCGCGCTGCTCGCGCGTGGGGCAATCAATAAAGGCGTCATGGGAGTTGAGTTGCACGGTGCGAACGCCGGCAGTGTAGATGCGATTGAGATCATCGTCGCTGCATTCGAATGAAGCGCCGGCCTGCCAGGGATACACATCCTCCCTCACCGAAAAATCATTCAGCCTCACCACGCTGGCCACACCATGCACCAGGGCATAGGCGAAGCGGAAGCCGTTGGAGTCGAACACTTCATGCGCATCGCTCTCACCGCGCGCCACATAGCGCGTGCCAGAATGCGCGCCAAGGAACGAGACAGGCAACTTGATCGGCTCCTCGACATATGACCAGTCAATAACCGTGCCGGCCGGCGCGCTCAGGTCAAATTGCACCAAGCCCGACACGATGCGCCCCATATCGATGACGACAAGCGCGCTGTTGCCAGCGGCCAAGTCAATGCCAACCGGCCACTGCGCCGGCTGTGGCGCGCCTGCCACCTGCAATTGCAACGCAGCTTCCACCCGCTTCACCGGACTGCCGATGC
>JBDHWI010000147.1:0-9702 GCA_039810125.1 Thermoflexales bacterium
CGCCCGGGCTTCTTGTAGCAATCCACAATCACGCTGCGTGGAATGGTCGTGGTGCTGCCATCGCTCTTTACGATGTAGAGCGTAAAGAGGTAGTAGCCCTTCTCAGTGATGGTGAACTCGAAGGAGCCGTTCGGCAGGGTGACGGGCATGCGCTTGCCGGCGGCGGTGTTCGGCTGCACGCCGGCCAGGTTGCCTGGCGGGCAGTCATACAGGTCGGGCGGATTCGGCGCGGTGATTTCCAGCTCGGCGCTCTTCGCGCCCTCAATCACCCATGTCCATGTGGACGTTCGCGATTCGCCATTGTGGCCGAGCGGCACATCGCCAATGTCGTTGCGCGGCTGGAACTGGTCAGATTGGCGATAGGGCAGCAGCGCAGCCGGCGGGGCAGCCGATGTGGCAGTGGGCAATGGCTGCAAAGCGGCGGTCGGCGCCGGCGGAGCGACTGCGGATGTCGGCGCAACTGCCGCGGTTGGCAGCGGCGGCGCTTCGGCCACTGGCACCTTCGCCGCGTCGCCGGTGAAATCGACCAACTGACCAAACACCCAAGCCGTGCCAGTGCCAAAGGCAATCTGCCACCACAGGCCGTTGGCGCTCTTGCCCTTTACGGCAGCCTGCGGGGTGGTGGCGTCAAGCTGACCAAGGCGGTTATAGGCGGTGTCGGGGCCATTGCGCACATTCGCAAAGTCCTGGCCGGCCTTCAGCTTCACAAAGGGCGGTTGCAGCCCGCCGGCAGCCGGCGCCGGCGTCGCAACTGCGGTGGTCGTCGTGGTTGTGGTGCTGGTGACTGTGCCGGTTGCCGCCTGACCGGGCGTCACCACCGGCAGGCTGTTGAGATCACCGTTCACCTGCGCCACGCTGACCAGCACCCAGCCAATGCCATCCGCAGCAGCCGGGAAGTTGATCTGCACCCATGTGCCGTCGGCAATGCGCCCGCGCGCCGGCGCGTTCTGCCCCTTGGTCAACTCGCCGAGTTTGCTGGCGTTGATGTCGGGCTGCGCGCGCACATTCACAAAATCATTCTCAGGGCGCGGGCTCACGGTCACGGTGGAAGTCGGCGCGGCAGTGGGGGCGACGGTGGGGGCGACGGTGGCAGGTAATGAGGTTGGCGTGGGCGGAATCGGCGTTGGCGTCGGTGTGGGCGGCGCTTCAAGGTTGATGAAAACCGCATCGGATGAGATGACTGGCTCACCCTTTTCGTCCATGCCCTTGAGCTGAATCACGCTGGTGCCGGCGGTGTCAGGAGGTGAAGGCCACGTCAGCACCACGTCAAATTCGTTGGGGCGCGCCGGCGTGTCAATGCTGGCGAACTTCTGGCCATTGACGAAGATATCCACACTACGCACAGCGCTGCCAACAACCTTGCCTTCGATCTTCACGTCGTCGCCGGCTTTGAATTGGGCATTGGCGGTTGGGGCGGTGATGGTGGCGCTGGCCGGCACTTGATTGGCGCCGCACGCTGCCAGAAAAAGGGCCAGCACGAGCGTGGCGAGAAGCGTCAGTCGGGCAGGAGTCTTTGGTTTCATAGGTTGTGAGCGCACTGCGCGCAGGCGATGAGCCGCGCCGGCGCAGGCTGTGACATGCAAGCTCACGCGTGGTTGCACGAATGCGCTTCAATGTCGCGTGCTGCGCAACATTTTAGCATTGGCAATCGCAATCAGCAGTAACGACGTGACCAGCGTGAGCCACCAGCCGGCGCCCAAGCCGACCGGCGCGCCATAAAGTGCCTCAACCGCCGGCTTGACGGCAAGGAAACCGATGACGGGAATGAGCGCTAACGCGCCACAGGCGAGGGCGATGAGCGCCGGCGCTTGTGCCGGCATTCGCCGTGCAGGCGCGAGAAACAATGCCAGCACGCCGAACATCGTCAAAAGCGTGATGAAGAATTGCACGCGGTAGTCCGGCGAGCGAAAGGCGGTCAGCACCTGCGGGTAGGCCGGAAAGCCGAGCGAGGCGATGAGCATGGCGCCACCGCCGAAGACGACGCTCCATAAAGCCCTCTCCCAGCAGGAGACAGTTGAGGTGAGGGCAGGCGTGAAAGCCAGTGCCAGCAACAATGCCGCGCACCACGCCGGCGTGAAGAACCACGCATTGGCAAAGACGCCGGCGCCGGGGGTGAAATGCGTCGAGAACGCCAGATCGTGCCCGCTCTGGGTCAGCGCAGAGGTGGCATGCGCCGCCCACGGCAAAAAGTGACCGAGCAGCAGCAGGATCGAGCAGAGCGTGAAGAACGGTGGATGGAGCAGATCGCCCCACGCGCGCCAGCCTGCACGCTTCGTGCTCGCGGGTTGCATCATGACTCGTTCGCCTGAATCTCAGCGCGCACCGGCCAAGCGTTCATCAGCATTTATTTCGGTGGAGATCCTTCAAGCTGCTGCCAAGCTGCTGCGGCTGATGCCTCGATGCGATCGGTGACAAATGCCGCAGCAGCTTTCTGGCGCTTGCTGCTCAGATCTTGCCCAACGCCTTCAACACATTGCCTGGTTTCATGGGCAGCACGGTCATGCGCGCGCCGGTGGCGTGATAGATGGCATTGGCGACCGCGGCCGCCGGCGGCACAATCGGCACCTCACCCACGCCTTTCACCCCAAAGGGATGATTCGGGTTCGGCACCTCGACGATCACCGCGTCGATCATCGGCAGGTCAAGTGCAGTGGGAATACGGTAGTCGAGGAACGAGGCATTCAGCAGGTGGCCATCCTTGTCATAGTAGTACTCCTCATTCAAGCCCCAGCCAATGCCCTGCGCCACGCCACCCTGGATCTGACCTTCAACGTAACTGGGGTGGATGGCGCGCCCAACATCCTGCGTGGCGGTGTAGCGCAGAATTTGCACCTTGCCGGTCTCAACGTCCACTTCCACGTCAACGATGTGCGTGCCGAAGGCTGGGGTTGCGCCCTTCGTGTCGGCGCTGGCGCTCACACTGAGCGGTCCGCCGAGTTCGTCCAGCTTGCCGGCAAGTTCCTTGAAGGTGATCGATTTGTCGCCGGCGCTATAGACATCGCCCTGCACCGTCACCTCCTCCGGTTTGACCTCCCACAACTCAGCAGCGCGCGCGGCCATCTCGGCAGTAATCTTCTTGCCGAGCATATGCGCCACCATGCCGCTGCCGTAGGTGCTGCGGCTGCCGCCGGTCGCGTCGTTGAAACCGAGCGTCTGCGTGTCGCCCATCATTGGCTTCACGTCCTCATATCGCACGCCCAACGTCTCAGCCAGCATCATCGCCAGCGAAGCGCGCAGGCCGCCGATGTCGGTGCTGCCCTCAAGATAGCTCACCGTGCCGTCGGGGTTCACGGTGGCGGATTGCGACGACTTGCCATCCCAGTTCATCCACATGCCGCAAGCCACCCCGCGCCCAACCTTGAGATGGGCTGCAGACGGCGCCGGCAGCGCAGCGTCGAAATGCGGATGCTGCTCGGCGGCGTCCAGCGTCTCGATGAGGCCGATGCGCTCATACACTGGGCCATCGGGCCGGCGCGTGCCTTCCACGGCTGCATTCCGCCGGCGGAATTCGATTGGATCGAGGCCGACTTTCTCGGCCAGTTCATCGACGACGGTCTCACTGGCGAAGGCAGCGTTGGTGCCGCCCGGCGCGCGATACGCCTTTGCCGCCGGCTTGTTCACCACCACGTCATAGCCATCGATCAGCACATTTGCGAGCTTGTACGGCGCAAAGATCACTTGCATGGCTGCGTTAATGGATGAGCCAGGGAAAGCGCCGGCCTCAAATGCCAGCCACGCCTGCGCAGCCGTGAGCGTGCCGTCTTTCTTCGCACCCATCTTGACGCGAATGACCGATGCCGAAGTGGGGCCGGTGGCCTTCAGCACCTCGTCGCGGCTCATCGTCATCTTCACCGGCTTGTGGCCGGCCTTGCGGCTCAGGGCAACGGCCAGCGATTCGAGATACGAATTCAGCTTGCCGCCGAAGCCGCCGCCGATCTCCATCGGGATCACGCGCACGCTGCTGATCGGCACATGCACCATCTCACTGACCTCGCGCCGCACATCCCATGCCGATTGCGTGCTGCTCCAGATGGTGATCTGACCGTCGGTGTTCCACAGCGCGGTGGCATTTTGCGGCTCAATGTAACCCTGATGCACGGTGCCGGTGACAAACTCACGCTCGACGATCACATCGGCTTCGGCGAAGCCCTTGTCAAGATCGCCGCGCTGGAACTGCTCATGGGCAGCGATGTTGGTGGGTGTGTCGCCCTTTTCGCCGGCTTCACTCATGCGCAGATTGGGCAGCAGGATGGTGGCGCCTTCGGACTTCATCGCCTCCAGCACGTCCAGCACGGGTGGCAGCAACTCATATTCCACCTTGATCAGCCCCAGCGCCTCCTCGGCAACGTGGATGCTGGTGGCCGCGACGGCGGCGATGACATGGCCGTGATACAGCGCCTTCTCCTGCGCCATCAGGTTGAGGCTGAGGTAGTTGAGGTTGATGCTGCCTTCACCGGTGCGCTCGATCTTGTCGGCAGCCGGCACAAAATCCGCGCCGGTGACGACTGCCCGCACGCCGGGCAGCTTTTCTGCAGCGCTGGTGTCGATGGATTTGATGCGGGCATGGGCATGCGGGCTTCTGAGCACCTTGCCATAGAGCATGCCGGCGAACTTCACGTCTGCGCCATATTGCGCGCGGCCCGTCACCTTGTCCACGCCATCGGGGCGCACCACGCGCTGGCCGATGACCTTGAACGTTTGGTTGCCGTTGCCGGCGTCTTTCTTCTCAGTCGTGTTGATCTCAACTGTTGCCATTTGTTTCAAATCCTCCTCAATTACGGAGCAACCCCGATCATCACCAGCGGCACCGCCGGCACGCCACGCCCATTGCGAATGACGTTGTACAGCTCACCCCCGTAAATTTCGATGCCAGCATCGACTTCATCGGGCACATATCGCAGATGCTGGCGCGCAAGCGAACCGGCATCGTCGTCACTCATCATTTGCGCGCTCAGTTCAATGCAGTTTTCAACCGCCATCACCGCATGAAGCGCATGCGCAATTCAACCGCGATCCTTCTCTTTGCTCATCTCATCGGCCGCATCCAGCACGGCTCGGATGATTTTGTCGTAGCCGGTGCAGCGGCACAGATTGCCGGCGAGCCAGTTGCGCACTTCGTGCTCGGTGGGGTGCGGGTTTTTGTCCAGCAGCGCCTTGCTGGCGACGATGAACCCGGGCGTGCAGATGCCGCATTGCAGCGCCGCGCCTTCCAGAAAAACCCTCTGGATCGTGTGCAAGCCATCTGCCGGCGCTATCCCCTCCACTGTGGTGATCTTCGCGCCACTCGCCTCCACTCCCAGCACGAGGCAACTGTTCACCAGCACGCCATTCCCCGCCGGGTCCTTGGACATGATCACGCTGCACGCGCCGCAGTTGCCATTGTTGCAGCCTTCCTTCGCGCCAGTCAGCCCAATCACGTCGCGCAGCACTTCCAGCAAGCTCTGGCGCGGCTCACACAGAAACGTGACATCTTCGCCGTTGATGTTTGCAGTAACAGGAACCTTTGACATTGATGTATTTGTCATTTCAGATTTCTCAGCTCAAATTTGAACGCGGATCGCGCAATGCGCAGGCAGCACGAAGCCAGACACTTGAATGGGTTTACGCTTTCGCCCGTTCAATCGCCTTCTCGATGGCGCGTTTGGCCATGACATAGCTCAAGTGCTTGCGCTGCTCGACCGTGCCGCGCATGTCGGTGATGGGTGTGGCAGCGGCTTGCGCCAGCTTCGCTGCGGCGTCGATGTTTTCGGCGCTGATGGGCTTGCCGGCCAGCGCATCGCCGGCGCCCTTCACAAACAGCGGCGTCGGCGCAACCGCGCCCAGCGCGATCCGCGCGCTCAGCACATTCGCCTGCGCCGCGTCCAGCACGACGTAGGCGCCGGCGCTCACCACTGCGATGTCCATCTCGTTGCGCGGGATGAAACGCAGATGCGCGCCGGCAGCATGCGGCTGCGGCGCAGGGATCTGGAAGCGCACCAGCAACTCGCCAGCATTCAACACCGTGCGGCCCGGGCCGGCGAAGAACCGCTCCAGCGGTATCTCGCGCATCACGCTGCGCGACGCGACCACCGCCACCGCGCTGTGCGCGATCAGCGCAGGGATCGAGTCGCCGGCGGGTGAGGCGGTGCAGACGTTGCCGCCCAGCGTGGCGCGGCCTTGAACGGCGGTGCCGCCGATGATGCTGGCCGCATCGATCAACCCGGGATACGCCCTGGCAATCTCGGCGTTGTTGTAGATGCGATATACCGGCACCGCTGCGCCGATGACCAGGCCGGCCCGCGGATCGAAGGTGAGTTGATTCAACTCCGGGATGCCCTTGACGTCGACCACGACTTTGGCGGAGCGCCGGCCTTCGCGCAATTGCACGATGATGTCGGTGCCGCCGCTCAGAAGCTTTGCGCCGTCGCCCTCTTTGGCGAGAATGTCGGCAGCTTCGGAAATGCTGCGAGCAGGAACGTAGGAGAACGCTTGCATGGATGGAAGATAGCACAGCGCGAAGTGCGAGGCAAGATTCAAACATCCTGCCTGCCCTGCCCTTGCCCATTTCACCCGGAGAGTGAGCAGCGCGAGGGGGATAGGGCGGTCAAGCGCACGCAAGCCGCACGCAATGCCAACGATTGCCTCGCTATACTGTGCGGCGATGAAACGCTAGGCACGCCGCCGGCGTTTTATCCATTGCGATGAGTGAGGAACGAAACGACGGGCAGCCATCGAAACGGCGCTACACGCCGCCCAATGAGCGCGCGGGCTATGTGCCGGCCGCTGGCAGCGCCAAAGTTGAAGGCCAAAGCGCAAAGGCTGCCGACCGCCAGCCGCCAGCCGCCGATCGCCCAGCGCCGGTCACGCCGCAATCGCCCACTCCCCGGCCGCAGTCGCCGCTTCCCGGCCGCCCACCGCGAAAGCAAAGGCGCACCGCCGGCGCAAAGATCGCGCGCGCTTTCTTCGGCTTTGCGCTGCTGGTGTTTGTCTTGTTCTTCGCCACAGTGATCCTGGGTGCAACCGGCTACATGACCATCGCGCGCGACGTGCCGGACGTCAGTCAGCTCACCGAGCGTCAAAGCACCTTCGCCAGCACCAAAATCTACGACAGCAAGGGCAACCTGCTGGTCGAACTGACCGATCCATCCAGCCCCGTCGCCGGCCGGCGCACGCGCGTGCCGCTCTCGCAGATCAGCGACTGGGTGAAGAAGGCGACCATCGCCACCGAAGACCCGAACTTCGGCAAATACAATGTGGGCTTCGACCCCATCGCCATCATTCGCGCGGTGTATTACGCCGTGACCGAGCGCGATGTGGTGAGCGGCGGCAGCACCATCACCCAGCAGGTGGCGCGCAATTTGCTGCTCTCGCCGGAAGAGCGCACCAGCCGCAGCCCGATGCGCAAAATCCGCGAGATCATCCTTGCGAACGAGATGACGCGTCGCTACTCGCCGGATCAAATCCTTGAGATTTACCTGAACGAGATCAACTACGGCAACCTGGCGTACGGCATCGAGGCAGCGGCGCAGACGTATTTCAACAAGCCGGCGAAGGACTTGAACCTGGCCGAAGCATCGCTGCTCGCCGGCCTGCCGCAGTCGCCAGTGTATTGGGACCCGGTGGCGAACAAAGACAACGCGCTGCGCCGGCAGAACACCGTGCTGCGGCTGATGGTCGAACGCGGCTACATCACCGATGCCGAGATCTTCGCCGCGCAGCAGGAAATCAAGGCCAGGACCTTCACCGCGCCGCCGCCGAACTTCACCCGCATCGCGCCGCACTTCATGCAATTCGTGCAGCAGCAACTGGATGCCGAATACGGCGCGAAGGGCCTCTATCGCGACGGCCTGCGCGTCTACACCTCGCTCGATCAGGACGTGCAGAAGATCGCCGAGCAGGCCATCAAGGACAACATCGCCAAGCTGGCCGGCAAGAACGTGACCAACGGCGCAGCAGTCATCATCGACCCGAAGACTGGCGAGATTCGCGCCATGGTCGGCAGCGCCGATTTTTTCAATGCCGCCATTGACGGGCAGGTCAACATCGCGCTGGCCTATCGCCAGCCTGGCTCCAGCATCAAGCCGTTCACCTATCTCGCAGCGATGGAGCAAGGCTGGACGCCGGCGACGCTGTTCTGGGACAAGCCGACGACCTTCACCAATCAGTACGGCCAAACCTACGCGCCGAAGAACTACGACGACAAGTTCCACGGCCCGATGCTGATGCGCGAGGCATTAGCGCGCAGCATGAACGTCCCCGCAGTGGAAACCCTGCAGTTTGTGGGCGTGCCAAATTTGCTGGCGATGGCGCAGCGCGTCGGCATCAACTTCCCGCCCAACCCGCAATACGGCCTCGCCATCACGCTGGGCGGCGCAGAGGCGCGCCTGATCGACATGACCGCCGGCTTCGCCGTGCTGGCCAATGGCGGCGTGAAGATGCAGCCGACGGCGATCATGCGCGTGGAGAGCGCGGATGGCGCGCTGTTGCGCGATTATCGCGCCACGCAAGGCGAGCAGGTGGTGCGCCCCGAGCATGCCTATCTCATCACGTCGATTTTGAGCGACAACAGCGCGCGCGCGAAGTCCTTTGGCGCGAACAGCGTGTTGAAGCTGAGCCGGCCGGCGGCAGTCAAGACCGGCACCACCAACGACTACCGCGACAACCTCACCATCGGCTACACGCCCGATCTGGTCGTGGGCGTGTGGGTGGGCAACGCCGACAACAGCGAGATGCAGGGCGTGAGCGGCATCACCGGCGCTGCGCCAATCTGGCACGACATCATGGAAGGCGCGCTGGCAAATGTGCCGGCGCAGGACTTTGCGCCGCCGGCCGGCGTGGTGGGTGTGGAGATTTGCGAACTCGGCGGGCACGTGCCATCGCCGAACTGCCCCAAAAAGCGCATCGAGTTCTTCAAGGCCGACCAGTTGCCGTTGCCGCCCGATGAAAACGTGGAGCGCGCCGTGGCCGCCGGCGACCCGAATCTGGTGAACGCGCCTCAACCGACGGCCAACCCGAACCCGGAGTCGCTCGACATTCTGATCAGCGAGCCGGCGGAGCATGCGCCGGCGGCACGCGGCCTGATCTCCATTCGCGGCACTGTCAACCCGCCCGGCTTCCAGCAATACATCGTCGAGTATGGCGACGGCGACAACCCGGGCGAATGGAAGTGGATCAGCGGGCCGCACCTCTCGCCGGTGGTCAATGACCAGCTCACGCAGTGGAACACCGCCGGCTTGCCGAGCGGGCGCTACACCTTGCGGATCACGGTGAACACCACAAACGGGCCGCTCATCGGTTACTCGCGCTTCGACGTGCAGTAGGCGACAACGATTTTGAATGAGCGTCATCCTGTCATTCTGAACGCGCCCATAGCGCTAGCTGGGTAGGGCACGCTCTCCGTAGCGTTCCCCGCCAGGCGCGGCACGCTGCGGAGAGCGTGCCCTACGTCGGACACCGATGCGGAATTTGCTCTAGTGCATCCGAAAATCTGGCCGGCGGGTGAAGAATCCCTGCGCAGCGTGCGCTCAAGCCAACCTTGGTAGAGATGCTTCGCTCCGCTCAGCGTGACAGGCTTGCGCTTATTCGTCACCCAGGTCTCGTTGACTGACTGGAGATAAGCCCCCTACACGACCGCGCGACCCTGGGCGCTGTGCAGAATCTCCTCGAACCGCGGGTCGGCGCGCACCCATTGCAGGTCCGGGTCCTGGCGCGCCCAATCGGGGT
>JBDHWI010000148.1:0-9316 GCA_039810125.1 Thermoflexales bacterium
CGCTGGGCGGCTGCATGCTCGCGATCAGCGCGTTGATGTTGATGCTGTTCCGCCGGCAGCGCATCACCGCGCCGGCTTCTGTGGATAAATCGTCTTTCCCTGCGCCAGCATCTCGATGAACTTCGCAATGTTCTTCGCGCGCGTCTCAGGCTTCTTCGCATTCTGGATGCGAAAGTAAATGGCATAGCGGTTGACGCGGTTGAGCGTGGCGAAGAACGCTTTCGCCTGCGAATTTGCGTCGAGCGCAGTCTGAAAATCTGCTGGGATGTCCGCCTTGCTTTGCGAGGCATAGGCTGCATCCCAGCGCCCGTCGGCCTTCGCGCTTTCAACCGTCCTCACGCCCGCCGGCTTCATGCGGTCAGTCGTCATGAGTTGCTCCGTCTTCTCGCAGTTGATCTTCGACCAGATGCTCTTCGGCCCGCGCGGAGAAAATTTCTGCAGAAAGTAACGCGCATCGAAGGACTTCTTGTGTGAGTCAATCCAGCCATAGCACAACGCCGATTCAACTGCCTCCGCGTAGGTGACCGTAGGAACGCCGGCGTTCTTCTTTGCGATTTTCAACCATACGCCGGCGCTATGTGCGTGATTTGCCTCCAGCCATTGCTCCCATTCATGTTGCGAGGCAAAAGGCAGGACGGGTAGATCGGAGGGCGTTGCCATGCCGGCGACTGTAACACGGCATGATACATTTTCCATACGCATGACCAACACCCAAACCCTCCTCGACAAGCTCAACATCAGCGCGCTAAACGCCGGCGCGTGCGGCAACGGCGATTGGCTCAACGACCGCGACGGCTCACCACTCGCCTCACTCAATCCATTCAACAACGCAGTCATCGCCAGCGTACAGCAAGCCACGCAAGCCGGCTACGACCTGATCGTGCGCCAGGCGCAGATGGCCTTCATGGAATGGCGGATGAGGCCGGCGCCCAAGCGCGGCGATTTCATCCGCGATCTGGGCAACGCGCTGCGCGAAAACAAGGAGGCGCTTGGCGACCTGGTCTCGCTGGAGATGGGCAAGATTCGCGCCGAAGGCCATGGCGAAGTGCAAGAGATGATCGACATTTGCGATTTTGCTGCCGGCCTGTCGCGACAACTCTACGGCCTGACGATGCCCAGCGAACGCGCTGGCCACCGCATGATGGAGCAATGGCTCCCGCTCGGCCCGATCGGCGTGATCACGGCCTTCAATTTTCCGGTGGCGGTGTGGAGTTGGAACGCCGCACTCGCAGCTGTATGCGGCGACACGGTGGTGTGGAAGCCCTCGCTGCTCACGCCGCTGTGCGCCATCGCCGTGCAACACATCGCCAATCGCGTGGCAGCAGATCACCATGCGCACGGTGTATTCAACCTTGTCATCGGCAGCAATGAACACATTGCCGAAGCGATGATCCGTGATCCGCGCCTGCCGTTGATCTCGTTCACCGGCTCAACGCAAGTTGGAAGACATGTTGCGCAAGCAGTTGCAGCGCGTTTGGGCAAGAGCATCCTGGAACTCGGCGGCAACAACGCCATCATCGTGCATGAGGATGCCGATCTCGATCTGGTGACACGCGCGGTTCTGTTTGGTGCGGTTGGCACCGCCGGCCAACGCTGCACCACCACGCGCCGGCTGATCGTTCACAAGTCCATCACGCCGGCGCTCATCGCTGAACTCAGAAGTGCCTATGCGCAAATTCAACTCGGCGACCCGCTCGCTGCCGGCACGCTGGTCGGCCCGCTCATCACCCCCCTGGCCGTGCAACGCTTCAACGAAGCAATCGCTCAGGCGCTGGCCGACGGCGGCGATGTGATCTGCGGTGGCCGCGCGCGACCCGACGCCGGCCCCAACTTCGTCGAGCCGACAATCATCAAGATGCCATGGCAAACCGAGATCGTGAAGCGTGAGACATTTGCGCCAATCTTGTATGTCGTCGAATACGATGCGCTCGATCATGCAATCTACCTGCAAAACGAGGCACCACAGGGTTTGTCGTCGGCCATCTTCACCAACGGCCTGCGCGCAAGCGAGCAATTCCTCGGCCCCGCCGGCAGCGATTGCGGCATCGCCAACGTCAACATCGGCACAAGCGGCGCAGAGATCGGCGGCGCATTCGGCGGCGAGAAAGACACCGGCGGCGGGCGCGAGAGCGGCAGCGATGCATGGAAGGGCTACATGCGCCGGCAGACCAACACCATCAACGCCTCGCGCGATCTGCCACTGGCGCAAGGCATTCGGTTCGGGGGATAGGGAAAGGCTTAGGCTGCCGATCAGGCAGCGCCTTGCTGAACAAGCTTGCCATCTTTCAGGCGCAGCACGCGGTCAGCCACGCCAATCACTTCCTCGCTGTGCGTGACCATGACAAGGTTCTTGCCGGCCTTGCGCGTCAGTGTGTCAAGCAAGTCGAGCACGAGTTTGCCCGTGTCATAGTCGAGGTTGCCGGTCGGCTCATCGGCCAGCACCACAAGCGGGTTGTTGATGAGCGCGCGCGCAATCGCCACGCGCTGCTGCTCGCCGCCGCTCAGCCGGTCAGGAAAAGCGCCGCTGCGCTGAGACAAGCCGACCTGATCGAGCAACTCATGGGCGCGCTGTTTGACAAGCGGCGATGGCCGGCCCGACAACTCCAGCGGCAGCATGACATTCTCCAGCACGCTCAAGGTGGGGATCAAGTTGAAGGCCTGAAAGATGAAGCCGATGTGCCGCCGGCGAAAGAGCGTGCGTTCGGTGTCGCTCATGCGCGGGATGGATTGGCCGTCGATCAGCACGTCGCCGGCGCTGGGCTGGTCGATGCCGCCGATCAGATTGAGCAGCGTGCTTTTGCCGCTGCCGCTGCGCCCCAGCAGCACCGTGAATTCGCCACAGCCAAACTCCATTGACAGCTCATGCAGGATGGTGCGCGCGACGCCGGCCTCCTCATAGCACTTGGTCACCTTGTCGAGCCTGATGATGCCGCTGCAGTTGTTCATCTTCGACCGCGAATTGTAAATTTTGGATTTGAGCAAATCGTGAGAGGCGGCAATGCTAAAATCGGTATTGTAGAACGAGTGCGGGCGGTTAGCTCAGTTGGTCAGAGCGTCTGTTTTACACACAGAAGGCCACAGGTTCGAGCCCTGTACTGCCCAAATAGGAAACAAGAAATCAGAAGTGCGATTTTGCACTTCTGATTTCATATTTCAACTGCTTTCAACTGCCGGCGCCCAACCGCGTGACGTTTTTGCGCTGCGAAATGCTGGCAGTCGCATCGCAGCAATCAACCACCGCCGGCGCAGTCTTCACCACGAAGTTGTAGTCGATCACATGATGGCCGGTGACGATGATGACGCAATCCGCCTGTTTCAAGCTCGCTTCCGTCAGCGGCTGCGAGAGCAGCGTGACAGTCTCCTTGAGAAACACATCGCCACCCACGTAAAAACGCGGCACATAGGGGTCGTGATAGCTCACCTTCGCACCACGCTTGAGCAACAACTCGATCACGCGCTCCGCCGGCGAGTTGCGCGGATCATCCACATCGCGCTTGAACGCCACCCCCAGCACCAGCACCTTGGCGTCGCGCATCGCCACTTTCGTCTGGCTCAGCGCCTGCTCCGCCAGATCGACCACATGGTACGGCATGGACTGGTTCATCTCGGCGGCCAACTCGATGAACTTCGTATAAAAATCAAACTCACGCGCCTTCCATGAAAGGTAATATGGGTCGACGCCGATGCAGTGACCGCCGACGCCGGCGCCTGGCGTGAACGGCATGAATCCGAAGGGCTTGGTCTTTGCCGCATTGATCACTTCCCACAGGTCAATGCCCATGCGTTCGCTCAACAGCGCCAGTTCGTTCACCAGCGCGATATTCACTGAGCGAAAGATATTTTCGAGCAACTTCGTCATCTCGGCGGCTTTTGGCGAGGAGACCTGATGCACCGGCGCGCCGAGCGCTGCCATCACGGTTGCGGCGCGCGAGGTGCCTTCGCGCGTGATGCCGCCAACCACCTTCGGCGTGTTGGTCACCGTCCAATCGCTGCGGCCCGGGTCGATGCGTTCTGGACAAAAGGCGAGGTCGAAGTCGACGCCAGCCTTCAACCCGCCGCGTTCCAGAATGGGCTGCACGATCTCCTGGGTGGTGCCGGGGAAGGTGGTGCTTTGCAGCACGACAAGTTGGCCGCGCTGCAAGTGAGGCTGAATGCCCTCCGCTGCCGCGATGATGAACGACAGATCCGGCGCGCGCATCGCATCGAAAGGCGTCGGCACGCAGATGAAGATCACGTCCTCCTCGCGCAGTGCGGCGTAGTCGGGTGTTGCAGTGAAGCACTGTGCCGCAACCGCCTCCAACACGTCGGCGCTTGGCACGTCGGGGATATAGCTCGCGCCCCTATTCAACTGCGCGATCTTGCGCGCGTCCACGTCGATGCCGACGACCTGCCGGCCAGCCCTCGCCAAGCCGATCGCCAGCGGCAAGCCGACGTAGCCCAACCCTATAACCGCGAGGCGTTGATCGGTGCGGAGGGTTGAGGAAGAGAGTGAGGCTCGGTCTTTTCCCAGTCGATTGTCTTGAGTCTCCAAGGTCCGAACTCCATATACCACAACATGCCGGCGGCGGTGACAAGCAACGCGCCGGCGATGATGACGTTCGCGATGATATTGGCCTGCGAGGCGATGATAGCTGCGATGCCCAGCGCGCCACTGACGAGATACAAGATCATTACAGCTTCGCGCTTGCTAAAACCCTGATTCACCAGGCGATGCGAGGTGTGATCCTTGCCCGGCGAGGTAAGCGGATTTCTACCGCGCCGCAATCGTGAGAGCACCACCAGCGTCATGTCGAAGACCGGCACGCCCATCACGATGACCGGCACCAGCCACGACACGCTCTGGCTCTGACCCAGGAAGCGCAGCTTGATGGCAATGCACGCCAGCAGGAAACCGAGGAACATGCTGCCCGAATCACCCATGAACACGCTGGCTGGGTTGAGATTCCAGAACAAAAAGCCGATGCACGCACCCAGCACCGCCGCGCTGAGCAGGCCGACCAGATACTGGCCGTTGATGATGGCCAGCACGAGAAAGAAGGCCGAGATCACCGCGCTGACGCCGGCGAGCAAGCCATCCATGTTATCCAGAAAATTCATCGCGTTGGTGATGCCGGCGATCCACAATACGGTGATCGTCGCATCCAGAAGCGGGTTTGCGAACATCTGCACGCGCACGCCGAACACCCACACCAACAACGCAGCCAGCATCTGCAGCGGCAGGCGGATGTAGGCGCTGAGCGTGAAGCGGTCGTCGAGCAGGCCGAGGAAAGACATGAAGGCCGCACCGAACAACATAGCGGCAAGCTGCTGAAACTCAGGCCGGCTGCCCATCACCAACGCCATCAGCAGTGTGCCGAGCAGGATGGCGACACCGCCCATCTTTGGCACCGGCGTGGAATGTACATCACGCGCGCGCGGCACGGCTACGATGCCGACACGAGGCGCAAGCCATTTGCTCACCGGCGTGAGCGCCACCGCAATCACCAGCGCGCCGAAGAATAGAAGCAACAGTTCAACCATCATGGTCATTCTGACCTTGTGCGCGAAATCGGTAAATAGGACTTCCCGCCCATCGCGCGTTACGATTTTTCTCGTAGAGCAACCCCTTTATTGAGGCCCCACTGCACAACTTCATCGCGGCGCCATCAACTGATTGATGAACGCTTGCAACGCGCCTTGCTGCTCCTTCGGCGCCAGCATCAGCGCCTGCTGCGCAAATTGTTGCGCCAGCGTGATCTGCTTCGTGTCGCTGTACAACACTGCAAGATTCTTCAAAGAATTCCAATCTGTCGGATTCTGCTCCACCATCGTTTGTGTCGCGCTGATGGCCGTCGTTGTATCGCCCAACAACAGTGCAACGCGCGTCAACTCCTGCAAAATCTGGCTGTTATTAGGATCGACGGCACGCGCGCGCTCAAGTTCCTTTTGGGCCGTGGCGACGTAGTTGTGCCATCCCTCCGCATTCTTGGTTTGATCGATTGCATTTGCCTTTTCCATATTCCACGCTGAGCGCAGCAGATAGGTCTGGCTGAATTTCTGGTCGAGTTCCAGCGAGCGATCCAGCCTGGCTTTGGCCCCATCAAGATCGTGCAGGTTGTACATCAGCAGCGAAGCCCATTCGTTCCACAGCGCCGCATTGTGTGGGCTGAGGCTCGTGGCAGTTGCATATTCCTTCGCCGAGTTCTCATAGCGCTGCTGCTTCTGCGCCGCATCGACCGTCAGGTCAGCCGATTGCCGCCACATGCGCGCGAGGTTGGCGCTGTGGTCGGTGTTGAATGGATTGATGGTGCGCGCCTCCTCAAGGATGATGCGCGCGGCGGCGAACAGGTCATCACGGCTGAGTTGCACCGACGGCAATGCGTCAGGGTTGATGCGATTCCAATTGCCGGCGTCATTGCTGATGATGCGCTCGAAACTGGCGGTGTCGGTGATAGCGCGCGTGGTGGCCGTATTTGGCGTGCTCTTTGCCTTCTCCAGCAGAGCGCGGCCCAGCCACAAATAGTAAAAATCTTCGTTGCGCGCAAGGTCGATGGCACGGCGGTAATGCTCGATGGCAAGGTCCCAGCCCTGAATGCCAGTGTTGGGAATCAACTCGCGCGCGCCTTGCTGATCCCAGGGATTGGCCTGCTTATAAATGATGTCGGCGGCGATGGGCTGCAGGTTGCTGAAGTTGATGGCAATCGGCACCGCGATGGCGCCGACCAGCAACGCGCTGACACCGCCGGCGCTCATGCCTTTCGCCGGCACCACCAGCTCCTCTTGCGCGAGGAAGAACGCGCCGGCGATCATCACCGCCAAAATCAACAGGTAGATGTAGGCTGGGAACGCGCCGAGCTGATCGGCGATGCCGAGGATGCCGCCGACGGTGTTCTGTTGGTTGGTGATGAAGTCGACCAGCCGGCCGGCGATGAATGTGCCGAAGGCGACCCAGATCAGCGTGGCGAGCGCGGTGATAAACGCGCTGGCGGCCAGCGCCTGCTCGCCGTTGCGCAAGACCTCGCTGCGCCGCAACTCGGCCAGGATGACAATGACGCCGACGACCAGCGTGAGCAGGAACATGGCCAGCACACCCAGGCTCGGCTGCCCCTTCACCGATGTCATGGCATTGACGAACACCTGCCCGGGCACGGTCAGCCGCTCAGCGTTGCTGGTGAAGTCGAAGGCCATGATGGCGAGGATGAGGCCGAGGATGAGGCCATAGCCGCCGGCGGTATAGAACCAGTCCGGCAGTTGCCTGCTGCGTGATGCGCTGGCGCGCCGCGCGGTGTTGGCCGCAGCCTGCTGCGCGGCGCGGCGTTGCTTGCGCGTGCCACCAGGGTTCCGAGAGCCGAGTTCTGAGCTCTGAGCCTTGCGTTCTCCATTCGGCGTCATGCCCGTTTCAGCCTCAGACGCACTCAATCTCGCATCTCCAATCTCTGATCTCTCTGTGCGCAGCAGGCCTGCGCCGACGACGACCATCACCCCGATCAACACCCAAAAGTGCGTGCGCGTGGATGCAATCGCGATGCCGGTGTGAATCTCGACAAAGTGCGCAATAACGGTGGAGACAATCGCGATCAACAAGAATTGATCGCGCAGTGAAAGCGTGACTGGCAACTCCACATTGTCGCCACGCCGTGCATTGGCGATGGCGCTGATGAAGAGAAAAGGTGTGAGGCCAAGCAGCACGATGCCAGCAGCCACCGCCACGCCGAACAGTTCGACGTTGCCCGATACCAACGCGCCGATGCCGCCGATGGCTGCGCCGGCGATCCACAAGCCGACGAACAGCGCACCCTCTTTGCGGTTGGCGATCAGGCCAATCCAGCGGAAGCCGTAGTACAGCACACTGCCGAACAGGAACAGGTAGACCAGGAAGCCGATCGCACCGGTGATGACGAGCGAATCCCATGTTTCATTGTGGCTGCGGTCAGGGCTGGCGTTGCGCGCTTCGAAGTTTGCCAGCAAGGGCGGGTAGAAACGGTTATAGGCCACATACATCGACTCCGGCCCGTAGCCGATCAACGGGCGAATAGCATTGAAGGGATCCGGCGCACCATCGGGTCTTTGGATGGGTGCGTGTGGCGCAACGAGATCGGCCGCGCCCTCCCAGATCAGCACGCGCACGGCATTGGTGCCGTCGGTCGTTTGCACGACGGTGCTGAGACGCTTGAACAGCGGGAAAGCGCGCAGGCTCTCGAAGCGCGGATCATCGCGCGTGACGTTCAGAAAATACAGGAAGCCAATGCCGGCGAGCGCAACTGCGATCATGCCGATGGTAAGGCCGAGGCGCACCTTGCGCCGGCGAATGACCTGCACCAGCAACAGCACGAAGAACAACAGGCCGCCCAGCCAGCCCAGTTGTGGGCCGCGGCTGCCGGCCAGAATCAACACGACGATGGCGTTGAACAGCGCGACGAGGATGTAGCAGCCGGCGCGCACGACATCGCTCCACCTCGGCTGCTCGCTTCTGAAAATCGCAGCAAAGCTATCGGTGATGCGGTACAGCGTGAGGAAGAATGTCATCACCAGATAGGCCGCGATGAAGATCGAGTTGCCCATGTTGCCGGCGACACGATCCACCGTATCCCCACCCCACGGCAGCGGGTCGAGTTGCAAGCGCTGCAACAGGCCATAGATGGCGATCGGCAATGACGTGATGATGATCGTGGTGATCACGCGATCGACCTGGGCGCGCGAACGCATGCCCTGCAAGATCAGCAGAAAGACGACGATGTAGGAGAGCGTGGTGTAGGTGCCTTGCAGGCGCTGATACGAGCCGAGCAGGCTGGTGCGCGGCGCGACCGACAGCGCGGTGCTGAGCATGTAGATCACCACCATGAGCAGCGTGGGCAGCACCAGTGGCGTGCGCCAGGTGATGGCGCGGTCGCGATTGGGGTTGCGCAGCTCCTCGATCCACTTCACCAGCCACGCCAGCGCCATGACCAGCGCGATGGAGCGCAGCGTAGTGAGCTTGTCCGGCTCAAATACGCGACTGGAGTAAATGTCGAAAAACAGCGGCACGATGATGACGGCGGCCAGCCAGCCCATCTCGATCAGCCGGTCGCACCAAACGCTGAGTTTGCTGGCATGGATGGCGGTGGTGGATGATTTAATCGGTTCAACCCGGGCAGCAGGCGCTGCGGCGATGGTGGACATGAACAAACCTCGCAAAAAGTCAACGTGCCGGCGCGCGTCAAGCGGCGGGCCGTACAAGCGAGCAACTTTAGCACATGCAACTGTATTTTCGTCTCATCCTCTTTTCGCGCTCACGAAGCGCGGCTTTGGTATGATGCCCTCGTTTGGCCGGGGCCTGACAGCCTTTCATCGATTTTCA
>JBDHWI010000149.1:0-9179 GCA_039810125.1 Thermoflexales bacterium
ACCGTCAACTCCTCGTGCGGTTGAATGTCGTCACTCACGTCGATGCTGAACGTCTCATCGCCCTTCAGACCGAGCGTCTCCCAGCTCTGTCCGTCCTTGAACTGCAGGGGCAGCACGCCCATGCCGACGAGGTTGTTGCGGTGGATGCGCTCGTAGCTCTCGGCGATCACGGCGCGCACGCCAAGCAACAGACTGCCTTTGGCTGCCCAGTCGCGCGATGAGCCGGTGCCATACTCCTTGCCGGCCAGCACCACCAATTGCACGCCATCTTTTTGGTAGCGCATCGCCGCATCATAGATCGGCATCACCTCATTGTCCGGCATGTGCTTCGTCACACCGCCCTCCACGCCCGGCACCAGCAGGTTCTTCAGACGAATGTTGGCGAATGTGCCGCGCGTCATGATCTGATCGTTGCCACGCCGTGTGCCGTATTGGTTGAAGTCTTCCTTCTTCACACCGCGCTCGGTCAGCCATTCGCCGGCCGGGCTGTTGAGGGCAATGTCGCCGGCGGGCGAGATGTGATCGGTCGTGATCGAATCGCCAAACAAACCCAACACGCGCGCGTTCACGATCGGCTGGATCGGTTTGGGCTGCAGCGTGAAACCATCAAAGTACGGCGGCTCCTGGATGTAGGTGCTGTCGGGATCCCATGGATACAGATCCCCTTCCACGCCACCGATCTGCTGCCAGGCTTCGGTGCCGGCGCGCACGCCGCTGTATTGCTCGGTGAACATCGCCGGCTTCACGTGCGCAGTGATGGCGTCCTGAATCTCGTGCTGCGTCGGCCAGATGTCCTTCAGATACACCGGCTGACCATCCTTGCCTGTGCCGATGGGTTCGGTCGTGATGTCCTTGTCAGTGGAGCCGGCGAGCGCATAGGCCACCACCAGCGGCGGCGAGGCAAGATAGTTCGCCTTCACCAGCGGATGCACGCGACCTTCGAAGTTGCGGTTGCCGCTGATCACTGCGCTGGTGACGATGTTGCTCTGCTGCACCGCATTCGCCACGAGCGTTGGCAGCGGACCACTGTTGCCGATGCAGGTGGTGCAGCCATAGCCGACGAGATTGAAGCCCAGCTTCTCCAGCGGCTCCATCAAGCCGGCGTCGGCCAGATACTCGGTCACCACCTTGCTGCCCGGTGCAAGCGAGGTCTTGACATACTTCGGCACGCTCAAACCTTTCTCGACCGCCTTCTTCGCGAGGATGCCGGCGCCCAGCATCACGCTGGGGTTGCTGGTGTTGGTGCAACTGGTGATGGCTGCGATGACGACTGCGCCATGCTTCAGCGTGTAGTCTTCGCTCGATGCGCCATCGCCGGGCGCCTTCACGTGCGCCGTGTTCTGAAGCTCGTCTGGCTTCAGGCCAAAGCCGCGCTCCTTCGTCGGCGCAGTCAGCGCGCCCTCGAATTGCGTCTTCACCTGCGTCAGCGGCACGCGGTCCTGCGGGCGCTTGGGGCCGGCGACACTCGGCACCACCGAGCCGAGGTCGAGTTCCAGCGTATCAGTAAACACCGGCTCGGGCATCGCATCGGTGCGGAACAGCCCCTGCGCCTTCGCGTACACCTCGGTCAACTCGGCCGCCTCGGCGCGACCCGTGCTGCGCAGATAGTTCAGCGTCACATCATCGATTGGGAAGAAACCCATCGTCGCGCCGTATTCCGGCGACATGTTGGCGATGGTGGCGCGGTCAGCCAGGCTCATGCTGCTCAGCCCGTCGCCGAAGAACTCGACGAACTTCTCAACCACACCCTTCTTGCGCAACATCTGCACCACCGTCAGCGTCAGGTCGGTGGCGGTTACGCCCTCGCGCAATGCGCCGTGCAGCTTGAAGCCGATCACCTCTGGCGTCACCATGTAGAGCGGCTGACCAACCATCACTGCCTCGGCTTCGATGCCGCCGACGCCCCAGCCCACCACGCCCAAGCCGTTGATCATGGTGGTGTGGCTGTCGGTGCCAACCAGTGTGTCAGGATAGGCCACGCCGTCCTTCAACATCGTCACTTTTGCCAGATACTCGAGGTTGACTTGATGCACGATGCCGGTGCCAGGCGGCACAACGCCGAAATTCTGGAATGCGTTCTGACCCCACTTGGCAAATTTATAGCGCTCATTGTTGCGCTGGTATTCCATCTTCAAGTTCTTGAAGAAGGCGTCGTTGGTGCCAAAGAAGTCGACCTGCACCGAGTGGTCGATCACCATGTCGACCGGAACCTGCGGGTTGACCATCTTGGGATCAGCCTTCAGGCGGGCGAGTGCGCTGCGCATGGCCGCCAGGTCCACCAGGCACGGCACGCCGCTGAAGTCCTGCAAAATGACGCGCGCCGGCTTGAACGGAAGATCGCTCACAGTGACGCTCTTCGCATTCCATTTTGCCAGCCGCGTCACATCGTCCTCGGTGATCATGAAGCCGTCACACTGGCGCAGCGCCTGCTCCAGCATCACCTTCATGCTGAAGGGCATATTGCTGATTGCGCTGAAGCCGGCCTTCTCCAGCGCCTCGAGGCTGTAATAACTCACCTTGCCATTCGCAGTGTTCAACTCGGTGAGGGTGTTGAATGAATTCTTGCTCATGTTTTTGATTTCCTGCTGAATTGTCATGCCCAGCGAAGGGAAGCATCGCCGGCTTCCACATTCGCAACAACCATTTGCGATCAATTCTTCGGCCTTGCCGACTCAGAATGACACATGCTGCAGGCGCAGCATGGATAGCAAGATTACGGCGAGCGTGATGAGACAACCTGCTTGTCGCAGGCAAACGTATCGTGGCGGGTGGATGTCATCAGCCTCATGTGTGAGAGGCCTGCATTGTACTGCGCTTGTGCTAGCATGCCATTTGAAGTCATTTGAAGCGCTCTCCGCCGATGCGATACTGCAACCATGCTTAACACTGCCTCACTCGCTGCGATTGAAGAAACAACGTGGCGCGCGCCCTTCATCCGCCCGCGCTATGACAGCTATTGCTTCAGCAATTTGCCGGCGCTTGTGCAGCACACGCTCACTGGCGAGGGCGAGTTTGGCATGCCGGCGGATGTGCTCGGCGCCCTGCCCCAGCGCCATGAGGCGGTCGTATTGCTCTTCGTGGATGGGCTTGGCTGGCGCTTCATCGAGCCGCGCCTCAACCGTTATCCTTTTCTGCAGCATGTTTTGCAGGAGGGTGTCGTGTCGAAGCTCACGTCGATGTTTCCCTCGACCACCAGCGCGCACACCACTACCATTCACACTGGGCTGCCGCCGGCGCGCAGCGGTGTCTACGAGTGGCATCAATACAACGAACACCTCGACCGCATCATCACGCCGCTCATGTTTGCCTACCCGCGCGACAAATCTCGCGATACGTTGGTGAACGAGGGGTTGAAAATCAGTAATGTGTTCCCTGCGCGCACGATCTATCACGACCTGGCGCGCGCCGGCGTGAAATCGCACATCTTTATCGCCCGCGATCTGGCAAGCAGCGCACCCACCCGCGCTCTGCGTGATGGAGCGACGATCATCCCCTACAAGACTTTCCCTGAAGCACTGGTGAATCTCGCGCAACTGTTGCGTCTGAGAAAACAGCCGGCATATTTTTTTGTCTACTTCAGCCCCATCGACACGATCTGCCATGACTATGGCCCCGACACGCCGCAGGTGGACGCCGAGATCGATGCGCTATTCAGCTTGTTGGAGCGCGTGTTGCTGCCGGCGACGCGCAACACGAATACGCTGCTGCTGCTCACTGCCGACCACGGCCAGGTCGAGGTGGACCCAAGCACAACGTTGTATCTCAATCATGTCGTGCCGGGCTTCAAACAATTCATCGCAGTGAACCGGCTCGGCGAGTTGCTGACGCCGGCTGGCTCACCCCGCGATTTCTTCCTGCACATCCGGCCTGAAATGCTGGACGAGGCGCAACATGCCATCACGCGCGCCGTGTCGGGCCGAGCGCTGGTGGTGCAGACGCGCGAATTGATCGAAGCCGGCTTCTTCGGCTCGCAGCCATCTGAACTTTTCACAAAGCGCGTCGGCAATCTCGTCGTGCTGCCATTCAAGGGTGAATCGGCATTTTTCTACGAGCGCGACGTGTTCGGAAATCACTTTTATGGGCACCATGGCGGGCTGACGCGCGAGGAAATGGAGATTCCGCTGCTGGCATGCACGCTATAAGCCTCTTGCGAGATTTGGCGCAAGAGTAGAGATCAGAGACACTGAGCGCCAATTCGATTGACGCATCAACCATTGCCCTCTACCATCACGCCGCACACCCATGAACAATCCTGCCATCACCTCGCCGGCGACCGCAGATGCGCCGACAATAGAACAGCCTGCGCGAGCCAAAATCAACCGTCTCGGCCTGTTCAGCATCAGCGCCGCCCACACCAGCGTCGACATGCAGACCGGCTCGTTGGCAGTGCTGCTGCCGCTGTTGCTTGCGCAGTTCAATTTGAGCTACGGCCTCGCTACGCTCATCGTCAGCATGAACAACCTCATCATTGCCATCGCGCAGCCATTGTTCGGCATATTGGGCGACAAGCGCCCGATGCGCTGGCTGATGTTTGTGGGCTGCCTGCTGTGTGGCACGGCCATGGTCAGCGTGATGTTTCTGCCGTCCTATGGCCTCGTCATCGCGGCGGTGATGCTGAGTGGCATCGGCTCGGCCATGTTTCACCCCGAGGCAATTTCGGGGGTGCGCGATGTAAGCGGCGACAAGAGCGAGACCGGCTCATCGGTGTTCTTCTTTGGCGGCAACATCGGCTTTGCGCTGGGGCCGCTGCTGGCAACAGTGTTAATCGGCGCGCTGGGCAAATTTGGCACAGCCGGCATGATCGTGCCGACGTTGATTGGCGTTGCGCTATTGCTTTCGCAGCGCCGGCTATCCGCGCGCGGCAGCGATGTCGTGGCTGTGCGCAGCGCCGTTGCACACGGCCGCGCTACAACGCGCCGGCGGGTGTTCTGGCTGATCCTCTTCCTGCTCGTGCTGATTGCAGTTCGGTCGGCCATCCTCTCTGGCCTGCAGACGTTCATCCCGCTCTACTTCGAGCGCTACACCGACATGCCGCACAACGAGGTGGCTTTCCTGGTGACGGTGCTGATTTTCTCCGGCGCGTTCGGCACGCTGCTGAGCGGGCCGATCAGTGAGCGAATTGGCCGGCGCAACACGATGTGCATTGCCATGGTGATCGTGCTGGCTGCGCTCTTCGTGTTCATGCGGGCCGAGGGCATCGCACAGTTGGTGGCGCTGAGCATCGCCGGCGCGTTCATCACCATGCCGTGGCCGATCTCGGTGGTGATGGTGCAGGAAGCGATGCCAAACAATGTGGGGCTGGCCAGCGGCCTGACGCTGGGGCTGGCGTATGGCGCAAGCGGCATGGCGGTCAGCGTGATGGGTGGCGCAGCTGATGTGGTGGGGCTGCCGGCGGTGATGACCTTTATCACGCTGCTGCCCATCGTCGTGTTCGTGATGAGCCTGTTCGTGCCGGAGCGAACCCGATAGGGATGCGAGCCGTGTGCGCCGGCTCGCGAATTTCGCCACGTTCGTTCAGTTAATTCTGGCTGTGGCGGCACAGGCACAGCCGATTCAGAAAACCAGCCTGCTTATGGATAGATGCGATTCAGCAAGCGCGGGAAAGGCGACGCCTCTCTGACATGCTCGATGCCGCAGATCCATGCGACGGTGCGCTCGACGCCGAGGCCGAAGCCGCTGTGCGGCACGCTGCCAAACTTGCGCAGATCGACATACCAGCGATACGCCTCCATCGGCAGGCCATGCTCATGGATGCGCTGTTCCAGCAGTGCGCCATCGCTGATGCGCTCACTGCCGCCGATGATCTCGCCGTAGCCTTCCGGCGCGAGCAAATCGGCGCTCTTGCACACCTCTGGCCGGTCCGGATACGGCTCCATATAGAACGCCTTCACCGCCGTCGGAAAGCCAACCACGAACACCGGCTTGTCATACAACTGTGTCAGCGCAGTCTCATGCGGGCTGCCGAAGTCCATGCCCCACGTGATGTCGAGCAGCGATGGATCATCGATGCCTTCAAGCGGCTTGCCGTCATGGCGCAGCACCGGCTCGCCGACGCGTAGCTTTGCCTGCATCTCCTGCAGCTTCGCCACTGCGTCGTCATAGGTGATGCGCGGAAACGGCGGCGCGATGTGCTGCAGCTTTGACGCATCGCGCTCCAGCACCTTCAGCTCACTGGCATTCTCGCGCAATGCAGCCTGCACGATGTGACTGGTGAATTGCTCCTCGATTTCCAGCAACTGGTCGAGGTCACAGAACGCGGCTTCCGGCTCGACCATCCAAAATTCGGTGAGGTGCCGGCGGGTTTTGCTCTTCTCAGCACGGAAGGTCGGCCCGAAGCAATACACGCGGTTGAACGCAAAGATGTTGGCCTCGTTGTAGAGTTGGCCGGTTTGCGCCAGATACGCCTGCTGTTCGAAGTAGTCGACTTCGAACAGGTTGCTCGTGCCTTCGGCTGCCGACGGCGTCAGAACTGGCGTGCTCATCTCCACGAAGCCGTGCGTGTCCAGCCACTCACGGATGGCGCGCATGACCGTGGCGCGCACCCGCAGAGTAGCCCACTGCTTCGACGAACGAATCCACAAGTGACGGTTGTCCATCAGAAAATCGACGCCGTGCTCCTTCGGGCTGATGGGATAGTCCTCGGCGCGCTGCAGCACCTGGAGCGACTGCACATCGATCTCGAAGCCGCCCGGCACGCCTGGCGCGCGCGCGTCGGCCTTCACGTTGCCGGTGACGATCACGCTGCTCTCTTGCGGCAACTTGTCGGCCAGCGCAAACAGCTCTTCGCCGACATTGGGCCTGAAGACGACGCATTGGCAGATGCCGGTGCCATCGCGCACTTGCAGAAAGGCGAGCTTGCCCTTGCCGGTTTTGTTGTAGAGCCAGCCGTGCAGCGTGACGGACTGGCCGGCGTGTTGCGACAGATCTTTGATGGAAACGACGGTCATGCGCTCGATTTTAGCGCCGCTCAGCCCGGAGTCATCTGAGTCGAACCTGGTCAATATGCCGGCGCGATCGGTTCACACGTGAAGTTGATGCGAGCCTCACCGGCAAACTCAGCGTAATGCACTTCGACAAAGCGCCGGCCAGCATTCAGCTTCACGGTCTGCGGCCCCATGTTCGGCGCATCCCACGAATTCAATTCATCCACCAGATCGCCATCCACATACACACGCGCCCGATCATCAGCCAGCAATGTGCAGTCGAAGCCGGCAGCCGGCACATCAAGGATGCGAACCCATTGCGCCGAGAAGTCGTCGTTGTTTACCGGTTGTCCCGGATTGAGCGGCCACACGAAGTTGAGATTTACATCCTCGCGAATCATGGCCGGCAGACCCTCAAGATTATTGTTGTTGTAATAGCGGCCAAGCCAGTTGTGATGCACATCGTGGCTGATCGAAGAGCGCAGCCGAAGCAATGCTGCCCCTTTGTTGTCATAGTATTCCACCCGCAGCAAGTGTGTGGCCGGCAACAAGGGCACTCGCACCCGGCGTGTGCGCCGCTTCCACATTTGCCATTCATCGATCACAAGTTGATTGTCAATCCACAAACGCGCGCCGCCATCGACAATCATGTCATATACGTAGCTGTCGAGGCGATCCATGGTGAAGTTGCCAATCGCCACCATCTTGAAATTGTCTGGCAGCACATTCGGGCGCGGCTCGCCACGCCCGAAGTTGTAATCCAACTTCTGCACAACCTCTCTCCACACCGGATCGCCGATTTGATCGCGGTCAGCGAAAAACTCAACGCACCAAAGATTCGGCGAAAGGTGGCGTTGCTCGCAGCGCAAATCATCATCGGGTGGCGCATCTTCCGCTCCGTCCGGTAGCACTGCAATCGCCGTGCGCGGCTGCGAGGCGACTGCCGGCGTGGGCGTCAATGTGGCCGCCGCCAACGGCTCCAGGCGTGCCAGCACAACCGGCGTGGCAAGCACAAACGGCGCAGGTTGCGATGCAACGACCTTCGGTGCAACAGACTTCGGCGTGGCGGCTGGCGCACTGAGCAGCAGCACCAGCAGTGACATGCTCGCCGGCAACCCTACAATCAGGCCCAGGAGCAGTAGTCGATTCTCGCCGGCTGATTCCTTCGACCGACTGCGTTTCCCGCTCGCTCCGCTGGATTCAAAACGATAGCGCACAGCGATTACCCCCTAATCGCCAAGCTGATTGGCACTATGACATGAAAGAGCAGCAATGCTCGCCGAGATTCAACTGAATCATCCTGCGCGGATGCTTTTGGGATTCTATGTGAAATCCCAAAAAAGGGGATTCCTGTCAGGCGAAACCAACGCCATGCGGGTTGATTTTGGCAGTCGGCCAGAAGACCTGGCCGGGCTCCGTGATTTCTGTTGGCAACAGGTCTAGCGCCTGCCGCGCGCTGCGTCCCAGATGCGGTTGATGCTCCATGCGCCGGCGATCAGCTTCTCAAATCCATCGAGATGACGGGCAAGCACGGCCTCGCGCAAGCGATCCAACTCATTCGTCAGCGCGGTTTCCATCTGCGCAGTGACAGATTTCGCATCTACCTGCCCTGCAATGACTGCCGGCGCACCCACGCGCATGAATGCCTCCGGCTTTTGCTCACCGATGAATTCATAGCGCAGCGCGACCGGCACCAGCGCGACCGGCATGCTGGCTGCAACGCGCTTTGCCACATGGCCGGCGCCGGCGTAAAAGCGCAGCGGCCGAACATCATTGGCGCGAATCTCGCCCTGCGGAAAGATCAACAACATGCGATTCGGCGCTTCAGTCAATCGCGCAACGGCATAGGCCACGCTCTGCATCGCGCTGCGGCCGTCACTGCGGCTGACGCTGAAGGCGCCGCAGTAGCGAAAGAAGCCATAGCGTGAAAGCTGAATATCCTCCATCATCACATAGCCATCGCGATGCCAGCGCTCCTGGTTGGCGATCATGGGCAAATGGGCATCCCACCACGAAGAATGATTGGCATAGAGGATGATCGGGGCATCCGCCGGCAGCGGCTGCATCTGGCGGTAATGCAGCGCGTGAAAACTTCCACGCAATGCCGGCTTCATCAGCAGCAAATAGATCAGCGCATTCCAGAACAGATTTTTCTTCGCCGGCAGCATCGCGCGAATCATACATTTCACATGCCATGCGGCTCCTCTCTCGCCCGCCTCCGCGCGCGCGACGCATGAAGACAACGGCAAAATCGAG
>JBDHWI010000150.1:0-9170 GCA_039810125.1 Thermoflexales bacterium
GCAGCAGTGGGTCTGGCCGCGCGAGAGAGCATCGCCAGGTCGATCAGCTGCTGCGCCAGTTGCGGTTCATGCGCCAGGTCCAGCGCGGTGATGAAGCGCGTCTGGACCGTGGCTGGGTCTGGCCGGCGGTTATTGCCCTCCAGCCGCGTGATGAAGGCTTCGGAATAGCCCACTGCGATGCCAAGCTCGCGCTGAGTGAGGCGCGCGCGCTTGCGCAGATAGCAAAGCATTTCGCCAAATGTGGCTGGCGCTGCAATGTTCATCGAACCCCCCGTGAATTTCGATGCGGCTGCCGGCGAAGAGGGTTGAATTATGCGCCGGCATGCAAAATGTGCAAGCGCATTTGCAGTCAGGGGCGTCCAGCGGACGCCCCCTGACTGCTCTGACTGGATGAAAGGGGGTAACCGCCAATTGCCCCTGCGCCGCGGCGGTGTGTCTGTCCGAGTGTCAGGAAATGTCAACTTTTCAAAGGCGCCGCGCGGATGATACCGGCCATGAAATTATCCATCACACAAAATGGCGGGATGACCTGGCTGCAATTGGAGCACTTCGCGGCGATGGTCGAGCGGCTGGGCTTCGCCGGCATCTATTGCGACGACCATTACCCTACGCTGAACGATGCGCTCATGAAATTAGCCTGGCTGGCCAGCCACACACGCGACCTGCGCCTTGGCACGCTGGTCTCACCGTTGTCGGTGCGGGATCCGCGGATGCTGGCGCGGCAGGCCATGACGATCGACGACCTGAGTGGCGGTCGCTTTACGCTGGGCATCGGCGCAGGCTGGGTGCAAGGGGAGCATGACACATTCGGTTACGAGTTGGGTGATGTCAAGATGCGCATGGCGCGCCTGGCGGAAGGCGCGGAAGTCATCACGAAGCTTATTCGCAGCACGGAACCAGCAAGCTTCGAAGGCCGCTTCTATCGTCTGCATGACGCTCAGATCCAGCCCCGCCCACAGCGCCCCACGCCAGTCATGATCGGCGGGAACGGCCCAAAGCGCACGCTGCCGATCGTGGCGAAGTTTGCCGATATTTGGAATTGCCAGGTTTCAACGCTTGAAAGTTACCGTGAAGGCAGCGCTCTTTTGGATGAACTGTTGCGGCAGGCCGGCCGCCAACCGAGCGATGTGAAGCGCACGCTGTTCCAGTTCATCGTGTGCGGCCGCGATGATGCTCAGATTCGTCGCTATCTCGAAGCAGTCAGGCGTTTTGCCCCGGACTGGTTCGGCTCGATGACGGATGACCAGATCCTCGACGTCCTTCGTGACACGTTCAAAGCGCATGTCGGATCGCCGGCATCATTGGTCGAGCAGTTGCATCGCTTTGAGGATGCCGGCATCGAAGAGGTCATGATCGCTTATTTCACGCCGGATATGACTGAGCCGTTGGAACTGCTTGCCGCGGACGTGCTGCCGCATTTTGCCGGCTGAGTGACTGTCAGGAAATGGCAGCTTTTCAGCGTGACGAGGTGATAAGAGTGTTTACACCACAGGAGGACAACATGATTCGGCTTGCAGTTCCATACCCGCAGATCCGTGGCAGCACGTTCGACATGGACTACTACTTGAACAAGCCTGTGCCAATGGTGATCTGCCGGCTTGCGCCGATGGGGTTGATGAAGGCTGAGATTGATGAGGGCGTGTCTGGATTTCCGCCTGATCAGCCAGCGCCTACGCTGTAATCGGCTATCTCGTATTCGAGCAACTCGAGGATTTGCAGCGCGGATTGGCGGCGCACAGCACCGAGATCATGGGCGATATTCCGAATTTCACCAACATCTAGCCGAAACTTCAGATCAGCTGCATCGCTGTTTAAGTTTGGAGGCGGGAGTAAATCTAACATGTCGACTGAGGTCAACAAGGCCATCGCCCAACGTTGCATCGACGCGATCAACCGGCAGGACGTCACCGCAATGGGCGAAACGATGTCGCCAAAGTGGGTCGCAGAGGTGGCGGGTTGGTTTCCCGGCGTTAACGCGCGCTGGCCCGGCCACCACATCGAGGTGGCCGAGATGGTGGCGGAGGGTGAGCGGGTGTGGTGCCGGCTGCGCACCAGTGCGCTGGGTCAGGGTGAATGGATGGGGCTGCCGGCGACTGGCAAGCCGTGGAGCAACACCGGCATCTGGTATCTGCGCATCGTCGACGGCAAGATCATCGAGCTGGAGAGTTTGTTCGATGAGCTGAATCTGATCCGGCAATACGGCGGTCAGGTGACGCCGGCGCCATTGAGCGCTGGCTCGGCCGCCAATGCCATTCAAGGGGAAGGGCAATCATCATGAGCAGCAACGGAAGATCAAAACTGAAGTTCGGCCTGTATTACGACTTTCGCAACCCGAAACAATGGCATCGACCCATCACCGACATTTACGGCGAAATCTTTGAGCAGATTGTGTGGGCCGACCAGGCCGGCTTTGACAATGTGTGGATCTCTGAGCATCACCTGGTCGAGGACGACTATACGCCGTCGGTATTGCCTATCGCAGCGGCTATTGCAGCGAAGACGCACAACATCCGCATTGGATCGGCGGTGCTGGACCTGCCATTGCACAATCCCATCCGCGTGGCCGAAGATGCAGCTACAGTCGATGTGATCTCAAATGGCCGCTTCGAATTGGGTGTTGGCGTGGGCTATCGCGTCGAGGAGTTCGAGAGTTTTGGCATCCCAAAGGTGGAGCGTGGTCGGCGCACCACTGAGGCGCTAGAAATCATTCGTTGCTTGCTGGATGGAGATACCGTCACGTATCGTGGGCGTTACTACACCGTGCAGAATGCAAAGCTTGCGCCATTGTCGGTGCAGCAGCCACGTCTGCCGATTTGGGCCGGCGGGTTTACGCCGGCATCGGCACAGCGCGCGGCGAAATTCGCGGATGGTTTTCTGGCGGTCGCCGGCCCCAGCCCTGATCTGTTTCACCAGTATGTGTCTGCGCTGCAGACGCTGGGCAAGTCGACCAATGATCTGCTGCTCGCCGGCGGACCATTCTGGCTGATCCCATCCGACGATCCAGAGAAGACGTGGAACGAAGCTGCGCCGCATGTGCTGTATCAGATGAACATCTATGCCGAGTGGCTGGAGAAATCTGGCATGCCGATCTTGCCACATCTGCGCGATGTGTCGCATTTGAAGGAGGTTGGCCTGCTCAATGTGGTTGATGTGGACACATGCATTGCGACGATCAAGGGGTTTGCGTCGTCGGTGCCGCTGACGCATTTCTATGCATTTACGCTGCCGCCGGGGCTGCCGGCAAGGTGGGTGCAGCCGCATCTCGAACTATTTGCCAGCAAGGTTATTCCCGTGTTCCGATAAACGGACATTCATACAAGGAGTAAGTCATGTCAACCGAAGAGAACAAAGCCATCGCTCGCAAGCACTTCATCGACGTGCTCGAACAGGGTCATGTCGAGTTGATCCCCAGCTACTATGCGCCGGACGGCTCTGTGCCGAGCATGGACACGCCAGCGGCCTGGAGAGATCGCGTGCTGTATCACCACAAGATTGGCCCGGGCTATCAGATCACCATTCTGGACATGATCGCAGAGGGTGACAAGGTGGCGGTGTTGTGGCAGGCCAACTTCACCTACTCGGTCGTGCCAGAGCCGCCGCCTGAGAAGCTGCCATATCCCTTTGGCAAAGCCGTCACCTGGAAGATTATGAGCCTGGTGCGAATCGTCGATGGCAAGCTTGTCTCGAATGTGTCTGCGAATGAGTGGGGATCGATGATGATCAACGCCGGCGTCTACACCCTGGCGAAGCCGGAGCCAGCATAAGCCGGCATGGCGGCTCTTTTCATAGCCTGCGCAGCGGGTGCGGCGCTGGGTTGAAGGAACGCTCGCGGAACGCCGGCTCGCTATGCTGATCGCATGGCGGCGCGGTGCAGCCTCTATAGGGAGGGGGATGGAGGCTGCACCGCCGGCGCGAGGCCTGAAGCCGGTCTGCGTGTCAGGCCGGCTGTCAGGTTTTGTCAACTTTTCCGCGTTCAGAAGTTCTATTGTTGCTGCACACGCAGGGGGATCATCGTGAATCAGGTTGAAAACGTCGTGCCGGCAAAGGCGACAGCGCAATCATTGGGCATTTTGCTCCTGATCTGCGCCGGCGCGTTGAGCGTAATCATCATCTTCGCGCTGGAGGACATGGTCTACACCTTGCAAGGGCAACCCGCTGCGACAGCGCAATCAGTGGATGCTGTTTGCAAGATTCCGGCGCAAGTGCGCATCACGCTGCCGCTGCAGATCAGGATGCAGTGCGAGATGCCAGCGGCGCGGGGCATTCGGTGAGCGCCAGCCAACTGGCGCGCAAGTCATTGAAAATAGGAGGCCGACCACATGATTACCAATCGCAGAACCGTTCAAGTGAAGCAACACAACATGGAAGCGCTGGCCGCGTTTGTGCTTGCTGCCGGCAACGCTGCCGGGCTGACGAACCGCACACGCATCTACAAGGCCGATCTTGGCGCCCGCAACATTCTGGCCTATGAGATTGACTTCGCCGACATCCTCGACTACGACCAGTTCTGGCGCAATTGGGCCGCCGGCGCCGCACCAGAATTCTTCAAGGAATATGAGTCGCTGATCGAGCGCGATCTCACGAACGAGATTTGGGAGCGCTGATGGTTGACAGAAATTCTGACAAACGATCCGTTTCAAAAAGGAGCGTGCAATATGATTCTTGTCGTAGGCGCAACTGGCAATTTGGGCGGCGAAATTTGCCGCCGGCTCAAAGCCGCCGGCAAGCCAGTGCGCGGGCTGGTTCGCCAGACCGCTGACGCTGGCAAAATTGAAGCCCTGAAGTCATTGGGGGTGGATTTGGCCTTCGGTGATCTGCGCGACCGCGCTTCACTCGATGCGGCATGCAAAGGCATCAGTGCGGTGATCACCACTGCGACGACGACGCTTTCGCGGCAGCCCGGCGATTCAATTGAGGCGACCGATCAAGCCGGCGCGCTCAATCTGGTCGAAGCTGCGAAGGCCGCCGGCGTGCAGCACTTCGTCTTCATCTCGTATTCTGGCAACATCGACACCGGCGACGATCCCTGTCCCTTGACCGTCGCCAAGCGCAGCGTGGAGCAGCGCGTGCGCGAGAGTGGCATGACCTACACCATCCTGCGACCCAGCGTGTTCATGGAAATATGGCTCAGCCCCGTTCTTGGCTTCGACTATCCGAACGGCAAAGCCACGGTCTATGGAAGCGGTGACGGCAAGATCAGTTATATCTCGCTGGGTGATGTGGCCGAGTTTGCGGTGCAGAGCCTGGACAATCCAGCAGCGCGCAATGCCGTAATCGAATTGGGTGGGCCAGAACCATTGAGCCTGAATGAGGTGGTTGCCATTTTTGAAAATATTGGCGACAAAAAGTTCGAAGTCATTCATGTCCCGATGGAAGCTTTGCTGGCGCAAAGGGCCGCTGCGACGGACTCGTTATCGAAATCGTTTGCGACTTTGATGATGGCGCAAGCCTGGGGCGACTGCATCGATGCGAGCGCGACGTCGAAGTCGTTTCCCGTCCAGTTCATGACCGTCAGGACGTATGCCGAACGTGCGATGCGTGCGGTGAAGGCCGGTTGATGGTGTCATCCACCTGCTGCCGGCGCCGCGCTTGCGCGAATTGCCCGCGTTGTGGGAGTGTCCGCCGGACACTCCCACGATCATCATAGGGAGATCCATGACTCACGACAAATTGCGCGTTGGCATCATCGGCGCCGGCATGATCGCCGCAATCGCCCATATTCCCCAGTTGCGCAAGACCGGTCGCGCTGAGGTGGTCGCGCTCGCTCGTCGCAAGCCGGACCGGCTTGCGCTGATGCAGAAGGAGTTGAATATCGCGGAAGGCTACACCGACTGGCGCGAGATGCTGGACAAGAGCAAGCTGGATGCGGTGGTGATCGCCACGCCGCACAACCTGCATGTGGAGCCGGCGCTAGCCGCGCTCGACTGTGGACTGCATGTGTTATTGGAGAAGCCGGCGGCCGACACGATCGAAGGCGCGCGGACGCTGGTGAAAGCGGCGCGCAAATCTGACCGTGTGTTCACGGTGGCAGAAAATGTGCGCGGCGAAGGCAGGTGGCGCACAATCAAACGCGCGCTTGACACCGGCAAGATCGGCAAGCTTCGCCAGGTTGACCTTGTTTATTGCTACGACGCGAGGACTGGCTTCACTCTCGATGATGCTTCAGGGGAGTTGTTGCTTTGGATGAACTCCACACCCATGATGAAGGCACTAGGACGTGATTTCTTCGCGCCGGATGCGTGGCGCAAAGATGCGGTCCAAATGGGTGGCGATTCGTTTATCGATATGGGCGTGCATCTGGTCGATATGATGTTGATGCTGGGCGGTGCGTCAGCGCTATACGTTTCAGCATTCAGGGCGGAGAAGATAGACGAACCTTCTGCCATCCTCGCAGTGAGCGCGCAGCTAGCGAATGGCGTGCTGCTATCCATCTCCTATAACGACAAGGTTCAGGTTGACTCAGCCGCACTTGGTGAACGAGCGCAACTGACAGCGGCTGGCAGCGATGGTTGCATCATAGTCGAATGGGGAGGGGCGTTTATGCAAAGTTCAACCACGACTCATCTCCTTTCGCGCGGCGCAAAAGAGAGCATTGCGTTGGATGACGATACGGTCGCGCCGGCGGTTGGTTTTGTCGCATCGATCCTGGATGGCGCGCCAAATTTTTGCACCATCGAAGATGGCCTTCACGCGGTCGCGCTGGTGCGGTCAGCTTACCGCGCTGCCGAGACAAGGCAGGTGGTGACGGTGCCGGCTTTGCCGTGATGATGTTGTAGGGACAAAGCAACGGAAGCTTGTGCGCGCATCGATCGCTTGCCCTGTTTCCCGCTGCCTTGCCCTTGCGAGTTCCAGAGTTGCCTTGATGACAACCGTCACCCTCTCTCAACTGCCATCCATCGATCCTGCATGGCTCACCGATGTTGTGCGCCAGGATCAACGCAGCCCGGACTTCGAAATCACCGCATGGACAGCCGGCCTCCTCTCCGACAAGGGTGCAACGAGTGCAGAGGGTTTGCTCTTGTTCAAGGGCGAAGGCCGCGATCCGCAGGGCAGCCGGCGGTGGTCGGTGGTGCTGAAAACACTGACTGTCGATCCCAATCCAAATACCGGCATCGACAGTCTATGGCATTGGGGACGCGAGATTGCTGTCAACCGATCCGACTTGTTCATTCGATTGCCCAGTTGCGTGCGAGCGCCGCGTTTCTATGGCACGACGGAGTGGGACGGGAAGGTTGGCTTGTGGATGGAGCATATCACTGGCGATGCGCCTGACCCATGGGGACTCGATGAATTCGCCTTTGTCGCGCGCCGGCTGGGAAAATTCAACGCTGCCTGCATGGACGTGCAGTTGCCGGCGTATCCGTGGTTTGTGCGCGCGGCAATTCCCGATTGGCTTGCGGTATGGGGGCCGGTTTCCGGTTGGGACAACTCATTTGTGCAACGGCATCTCTCGGCGCGCACCGGTGAGCGCATCATGCAACTCTGGTCGGAGCGCCAACGATTTTTGTCGGCGCTGAATTCCATGCCGCAGATCTTCTCGCACGGCGATGCACAACGTCGCAACTTGATTCTGCGCAGGAATGCACAAGGTGATGGAGATGTGATCGCCATCGATTGGGCACAGTGCCGCATCGCTCCGCTTGGCGCAGATGGGGCGTATCTGGCTGGGACGGCTGCATTGTTTTTCGATTGGAGGCAGGAGGCATTGCAGCAGTTGGATGAATGCGTCTTCGGCGCATACCTCGCCGGCTTGAGGGATGCCGGCTGGCGTGGCGATCCGCGCGTGATCCGTCTCGCTTATACGGCGTTTTTTGCGATGTGGTATGGCGTGTTTGCGCCGCGCGCCATTGCCACCTTCACTGAGCCTGAGTTGCAGCCCCAGGCCATGCGATTGTTTCATTGCCAGGATGATGCATTGTCAATAGGGTGGGTGACGTTGAATGAATATGCCCTGGATTGCGCCGATCAAGCCCGCGACCTGATGCAGGCGCTCAGCCTCGGATAGGGCGCAATGGCATCCAACTGTCAGTTTGCGCCTGCGCTGTCAGACGGGTGCGGTGCGTCATTGCGAGCCGATGCCTGACAGCCTGACGCGCCGTAAAATACGACGCCGCACAAGTGACTTCACGAATGACAAACGCGCCATTGCTGCTGCGCGAGATGCGCATCATGCCGCCGGCGCGCAGTTGGCCGGCCGGCTACCCCTTCGATCTGCCGCTGGTGCAAGCGCTGCCCACGCTTGATTTCACCGCGCCGGTCACGTTCTTCGTCGGTGAGAATGGCAGCGGCAAAAGCACGCTGCTGGAGGCGCTGGCGTGCGCGGTGGGCAGCGTGACTGCCGGTGCAGCGCCGGTGCAGCGCGACCCGACCCTGGCGCCGGCACGCGCGCTGGCAAAACACCTGCGGCTGGGCTGGTCGAAGAGGACGCGCAAGGGTCTGTTCCTGCGCGCTGAGGACTTCTTCGGCTACGCTCGACGCATGGCCGAGTTGCGCGCCGAACTGGCGCAAGACCTGCGCGACATGGACGAGGAATACCAAGGGCGCTCGACGTATGCCCAACAATTGGCGCAGGGCGCGGTTCGCGGGCAGATCGACGCGCTTGACCGGCGCTACGGCGAAGGCGGGCTGGAGGCGCGCTCGCATGGCGAGGGCTTCCTCGACTTCTTCCGCGCGCGCTTCGTGCCGGCGGGGCTGTATCTGCTTGATGAGCCGGAGGCGCCGCTGTCGCCGCTGCGGCAACTCAGCCTGCTGGCGCTGCTGATGGAGATGGTCGCGCAGCAGGCGCAATTCATCATCGCCACGCACTCGCCCATTTTGATGGCGTTTCCGGGCGCGGTGATCTACACGTTCGCCGCCCTCCCTGCGAACCTGGCGCAGGGTGATGCGGAGCCAAGGCAGGGCTTGATCGAGCGCGTCGCCTTTGACGACGTCGAGCACGTCAAGATCACGCGCGACTTCCTCGCCAACCCGCAGCGCTTCTTGCAGCATCTGTTGTAAGGGCTCGCTGGGTCGCCCTCCCTCAGTCTTCCTGTATCGTGATTGACGCGCGGAGAGAGCTTGCATCTGAATGCAAGCTGGACGCACTTGTGACGCGCGATTAGGGGGCGCAATATGGCTGCACGATGCGCTTCTCAGCCTCGAGACCGGCGAATTCGTCGGCGCGCGGCCCA
>JBDHWI010000151.1:0-9099 GCA_039810125.1 Thermoflexales bacterium
GCGGAGATCGGCGAACTGGCCGCGTTCTTGCTCAGTGACCGCAGTATCTGCATCACTGGCGCGAATATCTTCGCCGACGGCGGCATGACCAGCCAACTGGTAAGCAAGGAGCCGTATGTGTCGAGGCCGCTGGAAGGAAAGTAAAGGGAGAAGGGCAGCCTCAATGGCTCAATGATTCAATGGTGTAGAAGCTACAATAGGCGTGAGCGCACAAAGAAGCTTCATTTGTCACACTTTCACCAAACACAACAATCGTCATGAGGAATGGTCACCTTGAGGAGCAATGCATGTACAGCGGCATCAAGCTGTTCGCCGGCACCAGCCATCCAGCGCTCTCCAAAGAAATTTCCGAATACCTCGGCGTGCCATTGAGCGGGCGCGACATCATCAAGTTCCCAAATGAAAACCTGTTCGTGCAACTTCACGAGAGCGTGCGCGGACGGGATGTTTTTCTGATCCAGACGCTTTGCCCACCGGTGAGCGACAACATCATGGAATTGCTGATCGCCATCGATTGTCTGCGGCGTGATTCCGCCGGCCGCATCACGGTGGTCATGCCCTACATGGCTTACTCGCGCAGCGACAAGAAGGACCAACCGCGCGTGCCGATCACCGCGCGCCTGCTGGCCGACATGATCCAGATCGCCGGCGCAGACCGCTACATCACGGTCGACTTGCACGCCGGCCAGATCCAGGGCTTTTTCAGCATCCCCGGCGATGAGATCACCGCCTTTCATCTGCTCAGTGAATACTTCGTCAAGAAGCAAATCGAGAACGCCGTGATTGTCACCGCCGATCTTGGCTTTGCCAAGAAAGGTCGCAACTTCGCGGCAAAGATGCAAGTGCCGATGGCCTTCGTGGAGAAGCGCCGCACTGGCAACGACGCGAGTTCTGAAGCGTTGACCGTCATCGGCGATGTGGAGGGTCGCAATGTGGTGATCGTGGATGACGAGATCTCCACCGGCGGCTCGATCAACAACACGATCGAGGTGGTGAAGGCGCATGGCGCGCAAGATGTATATGTGAGCGCCACGCATCCCATATTTGCGCCGCCGGCCGTCGACCGGTTGCGCCGGCTGCCAATCAAGGAGTTGGTCACCACCAACACGGTGCCGATCCCGCCGGAGAAAATGCTGCCGAATGTGAAGCTGCTCTCGGTCGGGCCGTTGCTGGGTGAGGTTATTCGCCGCGTGCACGAGGGTCGCAGCGTGGGCGAGCTATTCAACGAGTAATACATGGAACACAGTGCGCCTGCCTGGGATGAAATGCCAGAGATCGAAGCGCGCATCGATGCGCTGATTGCGAAGCTCACGCTCGATCAGAAGATAGATCTGGTCAGCGGTGTCGCCGGCGTCATCCACCCTGACCTCGGTGAACTGACGATTGCCGATGGGCCGGCCGGCCTGCGCCGCGCAACGATGCAGGAAGTGCAGGGGCAGGCCACGCAGTTGCCGGCGCCCATCGCCGTGGCCGCCACGTGGGACGAAGCCATGGCGCGCCGGCATGGCGAGGTGATCGGCGCAGAGGCTGCTGCCACCGGCATTCGTCTGATGCTGGCGCCAGCGGTCGACATCAACCGCACGCCGCTGAGTGGCCGCAGTTTCGAATCCTTCGGCGAGGATCCGCTGCTGCAGGCGCGCATGGCCACAGGCGTCATTCGCGGCATCCAGGCGCACCGCGTGATGGCTTGTGTCAAGCACTACCTCGTGAACAACCAGGAATACCAGCGCAACTTTATCGACGTGCGCGTAGACGAGCGCGCGCTGCAGGAGATTTACCTGCCGCCATACGCCGCCGCGGTGCAGGCCGGCAAGGTGGCCGCAGTGCTGGGTTCGTACAACAAGATCAATGGCGAGTGGGCGTGTGGCAATCACCACACGCTGACTGAGGTGTTGCGTGAGCAGTTCGGCTTTCGTGGCTTCACGGTGACCGACTTCATGGCCCAGCACGAGACGGCCCTGTCGCCTGGCGCCGGCCTGGATCGCGAGTTGGGGCCGCGCGAGTGGGGTGACAAATTGCGCGCAGCAGTGCAGGCCGGCGATGTCGCCGAAGCGCAACTTGATGCGATGTTGCGCCGGCAGATGCGCCCGCAGGTGGCGATGGGTCAACTCGACCATCCGCTCGAACCCAAGCCAATTCCAGCGGAGCAGCACGGCGCGATGGCGCGCGAGATTGCCGAGCGCAGTCTGGTGCTGCTGAAGAACGAGGGCCTCTTGCCATTGCAGGCTGGGCAGATGGCATCCATCGCAGTGATCGGCTCGGATGCCGACAACATCTCGGCATCGTGCGGCGGCAGTGCGCATGTGGAGCCGACCTACGCGGTGAGCGTGCTGGATGGCCTGCGCGCGAGGGTCGGGGCAAATGTGCGCGTCGCATACGCGCAGGGCGTGGAGCCAGTGACCGCCGGCGCGCTGGCGCCGGGGCTGGCGGTGATGCCATCGGCATTACTGACCCTGGAAGGGGCAGAAAGCGAACACGGTCTGCGCGCCGAATATTGGCCGAATCCAAACTTTGAAGGCGTGCCGGCGCTGTCGCGCATCGACGCGGTTGTCGAGTTGAATCAGATTCTCTTTGATGCGCCAGCGCTCAGCGCGTCATCGCCCAAACGATCCTCGCTTGTGCCAAATCTGCTGCCGCGCTTTTCGGCGCGCTGGACGGGTGTGTTTACTGCGCCGGCCGACGGCGAATATGTACTCTCGCTCAGCGCGCTCGGTTCGGCGCGCCTGTGGCTGGATGGCGAGTTGTGCATCGAGATCGATGGCAAAACGACGCCCAGCGATGTGGCGCAGGTGCAGACGACCAGGTTGAATTTTGTCGCAGGGCAGCGCCATGCCGTGAAGATCGAGTATGCCGCCGACGCGCCGGCGATCTCGTTCTTGTATGGCGCACAGATGCGCCTTGGCTGGGCGCCGCCGGCGCAGGTGCTTCCGCCATTGATGCAGCAAGCCGTTGATCTTGCCGCGCAATCCGACGTGGCGATTGTCGTGGCGCGCACGTGCGAGCTGGAAGGCATGGACCGACCATCGCTGCAACTGCCCAACGATCAGGCGCGCTTGATTCGCGCGGTGGCAGCAGCCAACCCGCGCACCGCGGTGGTGCTGATGAGCGGCAGCGCGGTGGCGACAGCGAGTTGGGATGGCGACGTGCCGGCGGTGCTGGCAGCATGGTTTGCAGGGCAGGAGCAGGGGAATGCGGTCGCGCGGGTGCTGTTCGGCGACGTGGATGCGCAAGGCCGGCTGCCGGTCACCTTCCCCATGAGCGATGACCGAACGGCGCTGACCACGCGCGAGCAATATCCTGGCACAGGCGGCACAGTGCAGTACCGCGAGGGCGTCTTTGTCGGTTATCGCGGCTACGACCAGCTCGGCATCGAACCGCGCTTTCCGTTTGGGCATGGGTTGTCCTACACGCAATTTGCCTACGATGACCTGCGTATCACGCCGGCAACGACCGATGGCCGCAGCGAAGTGACGATCTCGTTTGAGGTGGCGAATGTGGGCGCGCGCGCCGGCGTGGCGGTGGCGCAGGTGTATCTGGGTTTGCCGGCGGATGCGAACGAGCCGCCGCGCCGGCTGGCCGGCTGGGCGCGGATGGAATTGGCGCCTGGCGAGCGCAGACGCGCGGTAGTGATGCTGCAGCCCTCGTCGTTTGAGCGACCATTTGAAATTTGGGAAGGCGGGTGGCGCGTGGCCGCCGGCGATGTGCGCGTCGAGATCGGCGCGTCGTCGCGCGATATTCGTTTGACAGGGGCTTTGGGCAAAACCGCATGTTAAGAAAACAGCAACTTGTCTTCGCGCTTTATTGGGCGCGCGCTTAACGAACCCTCAGCAATGCAGGGTAATGTTCGGGCAACGACAACCCGAAACAACCCATGAGAAACAGCAACCGATCCGCCTGGCTCATCGTCATTTCCGGCCTGATCGTGGCGTGTTTGTGCTTCGCCACGGCTGGCGCCGGCCTCACCTATTTCGCACTGCAAGCCTCATCGCAGGGCGGCATCGCGGCGCGCCCAGGAGGTCTGCCTTCCAGCAGCCACACGGCAGCGCCGGCTGTTGTGCCTACCGTGGCGCGCACGCCGGTTGCTGCAGGTTCAGCCATCAACAGCACATACCAGAATCTGGCAAATGCCATGCTGCCGCGCGAGGATCTTGCGGACATCGCCGTGCGCTTCAAAGGGGTGCCGGCCAGCGCAGCGCAGATCAGTTGTCCCACTCTGTCAAAGGGCTACGAGATCGGCGCAACCCGCACTTTCACCCTCAGCAATCAGGACGACAACACGCAGTTCGTCATCACGGCGCAGTTGGAATACAAGACACCGCACGCCTACATGTGGGTGCAGACCGAGCCAGAGCGTGTGCGCCTGAACGCGAACAAGCTGCGCCAGGCCGCCGATGAATTTGAACGGCAGATCTACACCACCAACCGCGCCTTCTTCGGCGACGAAGCATCGCCAGGCGTGGATTGCGACGAGCATGTGCATGTGCTGCACGTGACCGGCGTGGGGCGCACCGTCGGCGGCTATTTCTCATCGGTCGACAGTTTCTCGCGCGCGGTGCGATCCGATTCAAACGAGGGGCAGATGTTCATCATGCATGCCGAGCGCGGCTACAACGGCAGCGACCCGGGCAGCGAGAGCTACATGCACACGCTGGCGCATGAATTTCAGCACATGATCTCCTTCAACCAGACGCACGCGCCTTCGCTGTGGTTGGAAGAGGGCGCAGCGCAGTTGGCTGAGCGGTTGAATGGCTATGCCGACACCGTGACGAGTGTGTACGATTTTGCTGCTGTGCCCGAGACACAGTTGAACACGTGGGGCGAGGGCAGCGCCGGCGGCAACAGCGCGCATTACGGCGGCGGCTATTTATTCTGGTCGTATCTCTACGACCGCTTCGGCGAAGACATGGTAAAGAAGCTGGCGCGCAACCCCGAGCGCAGCCCACAGGCGCTGATGAGGGTGCTGGCAGACAACGGCGTGACCAATCCCGACACCGGCAAGCCCTTCACGTTTGAGGAGGTGTTCTCGGATTTCGTCGTGGCAAATTTCGTTGGCCGGCAGAAGGTCGAATCGGGTGGCAATCGCTTCAACTATGCCAGCATCGACGTGCCACCGATGACCACGCGCAACAGCCTGGGCAGCAGCGACCTGCCCTTCAATGTGCGCGAGGCTGTGCCGCAATTTGGCACTCACTACTATGAGTTGAAAGGCAACAAGCCGGTAAGCGTGACCTTTGCCGGCTCCACCATCGTGCCGATTCTGCCGATGCAGGACGCCGACGGCGTATTCTGGTGGTCAAATCGCGCCGACCAGAGCAATCCGCGCCTGACGCGCGAGATCGACCTGACGGGCGTGAAGAGCGCCACGCTGAATTTCCGCACCTGGTTCCGCATGGAGGCAGATTACGACTACGCCTATGTCAGCGTGAGCGAGGATGGCGGCGTGACGTGGCGGACGCTGAAGCCACCGGACTGCACCACGGCCAATCCGCAAAACGCCAACCTCGGCTGCGGCTACAACGGCACATCGGGCGGCGATGATGCGCCACAATGGATTGACCAGACGGTTGATCTGACGCCGCTGGCCGGCAAGAAGTTTTTGCTGCGCTTCGAGACGATCACCGACGCCGGCGTAAATCGCGAGGGTTTCGCCATCGACAACATCAGCATCCCCGAAATCAACTGGAAGGACGATGGCAGCGACGACGCCGGCTGGAAGAGCGAGGGTTGGTCGCGCGTAGAAAATACGTTGCCACAATTCTGGCAGGTGCAGGCGATCCTGACGGATCGTGACGGCAGGGTGACTGTGCAGCGTATGGCGCTGAAGAACAACACCGGCACGCTGCCGATCGACCTCGGCGGCGTGCGCAGCGCCGTGCTGGCAATCTCGCCGCTCACGCAAGTCACCACGGTGCCAGGCGCATACGACTTGCAGATCAAGTAGCGGGTGAAATGCGGCGTGGTCTGAGCTCGCCGGCCCAGCGCCTCGCTTGACCGCACGCTGGGCAGCGACATGCGCGGCTTCCATGCGCAATCCAGAATTTTTGTTTGCGCACTACACTAGGGCTTGCCATGAAACTGATTACCTTTGAATCACACGGCCGCCGGCGCACCGGCGCCCTGCGCGCCGACGGCAGCGCGGTCGATGTGACCGACGCTGGCAGCGTGCTGGACATCCTCACTCATTCCATCGCCCGCCAAAAAGCCAATGTGCTGTTGAGCAGCGCGCCGACGGTGGCTTCGCCGGCGTTGCGCGCGCCATACACTCCGCACTCGCTCATCTGCATCGGCTTGAATTACATGGATCATGTGCGCGAGACGAACAGCGCCACGCCAACGCGGCCGGTCATCTTTGGCAAGTTCGCCAACGCGCTCGCCGGCCCAGGCGACACCATCACATGGCACGCCGACGCCAGCAGCGAAGTGGACTACGAGGCCGAATTAGGCGTGATCATCGGCAAGTCGGCGCATCGCGTCTCGAAGGAAAATGCGCTGAGTCATGTCGGTGGCTATACCTGCGTGAACGACATCAGCGCGCGCGATGTGCAAATGACCGACAGCGGCAAGCAATGGATCCTCGGCAAGACCCTCGATGGGTTTTGTCCGATTGGGCCGGCGGTCGTCACAGCAGATGAGATCGCCGACCCGCAGGCGCTCGATATCAAGTGCATCCTGAACGGCCAGACAGTGCAGCATAGCAACACGAAGGAGATGATTTTCGACATCGCCACGTTGATTGCGCATCTCAGCCACTTCATGACGCTCAAGCCTGGCGATTTGATCGCCACCGGCACGCCGTTCGGGGTGGGCATGAGCCGCAACCCAAAGCTGTGGCTGAAGGATGGCGATGTGATGACGGTGGAGATCGAGAAGATCGGCGCGCTCACCAATCACTGCAAGGTGCTTTGATGGCTTGAGATGGCGGCAGATGGCGCATGCTGGCAGCCGATCACAGTGCTGCCTGTCTGTGTCTGATCCATCTCCTCGACAAAATCGGCGCAACGCTTGCTGATGTATGAAATCTAAAGCGTTGCGCCGATTTCATTTTTTTGTGTTTGCTAAGCTCAAAGATTTATAGACAAACACCAAAAAGTCTGCATCAACCGAAGCGCTACTCTTCCACAAACTCGACCTTCTCGTAGCCGGCATTCAACAAAATTCGCTCGATGGCGATCTGTGCGTTGCGGCGCGCGTCGCTCAGCAGACCGCTCTGCTCGGCGGTCTGGCGAATCGCCTCCAGCGCCTTCTCGCGCGCCTGGCCTTCCAGTTCCTTGGCTGCCGGCAACACGATCAAATTGGTGCGGTCATACACCTTCGTCGTGCAGGGCTGCGACGGATCGTCAATCAGGTAGCTGTCAAGAAACTTGGCCTGCGGCAGGCGCACGCGCACGGTTTTGCGGTCGGCGCTCTCAGTCACGTCGCTGTCCTTGAGCTGGCTCAGGTCGATGCCGGCCTTCACCCGCCCGCACGCGATCAGGATCAGCTTCTCGTACAGGATGTTGCCCACGCGCGCCTGATCAGCTTCGACCACTGTGGACATCAGCGTTTGCGCAGTGGCAAGGTCGCTGATGGCGCGCACCGAGAGGATGGCCGGCGGTCGCACCACGATGGTTGGCGTGGGTGGCGGCGCAAGCGTCGCCAGCACGTTGACCGGATTCATGCGATCCACGCTCTCAGCGGCGCGGTTGGCCGAATCACGGATGGCAAACGCGATCAGCAGGGCTGCTGCAATAAGCGAGATGGCAAGGATCGCGACACCGATCAGGCAGCCGGTGGATGCGTTGATGCTGGGCAGCGCGGGCTGCGCCGGCGGGTCCGTCAAGGTGACGAGCGGCGCGCTTTCTGGCCGCGTGGCCGGCGGCGCGGGCTTGGGCTGCTGGTCGGTGGGCTGTTCAGACATCGACAGACTCAGTCTTCGACAGGCTCAGACGCCGGCGGAATCAGCCCCAACACGCGCGCATGCTCTTCCAGCTTGCGCGTGCTGGGTTCAGTCAGCTTGGAGCCGTCGGCGAAGATAATCGTTGGGATACTGCGGAAGCCGTTGTTCACCGACTTTACAAAACTCTCGGCATCCTTGTTTTTGTCCACATCCACCCACTCGTATGGCACGTTGTTGTCATCAAACCATCTGCGGGCGCGGCGCGTATCCCCACACCACATCGCGCCGTAGAACTTGATCACACTTTGAGATTCAGACATGTCTTGGCGATTTCCCTTTGTGTTTCCTTTGCGCGGATTATATGAGCGCAGATGAACGAAAATGCTTCATTGAACAATGGCGGCGGCGATTTGCAGCGATCAACAGCACACTCGCGATCACTTCAACTCGCTCTTCACCGCCTGATAGAGCGCTTCGGCGTGCAACTCGCGCAAGGACAGGCAGCGCGCATCCAGATTTTCGGCCAGCTTGCGCGCCAGCCCCTGATCGAACGCGACGTGCTCCATGTTGATCACGACTGAGCGGATATGCTCGTCGCGAATCTGGTTGGCCATGCGGTGCGCTTCCACTTGTGGAGGCAGGTTGCTCATGCTCACATTGCCGGCGCCATCTGTCAGCACGATCATCAATGGCATCACATCTGGATGCAGGCGCTTCTCGCGCATGACGATGTGATATGACAGTGTGAGGCCGGCGCTCAGCGGCGTCTTGCCGCCCACCGGAATGTCCTGCAGCGCTTTCTGCGCCAGTTCCACCGATGATGTCGGCGGCAGGATCAAAGTGGCAGTGCTTTTCTGAAAGACCACCAGGCCGACGCGGTCGCGGCGCTGATAGGCGTCGTTCAGCAGCGACATGATCGCGCCCTTTGTCGCGGCCATGCGCTCAGCCACAGCCATGCTCCATGACGCATCCACTACAAACAAAATCAGGTTGGCTGCGCGGCGCACGCGAATCTTCTTTTGGTAGTCGCTGCGGCGAACGTGAAAGGCGGGGGATTGGGACTTGGTGGCAGCAGCTTCTGTGCCATCACTCAAATCCCCATTCTCCAATCCCTGATCCCTCCGGCGCTTCTGGTGCACCGCCGCTGTGCGCAAAGTGGCGTCGAAGGCAAGATCCTCCACGCGCCCCTGCATCGGCGTGGCCTTGATGTAGCGACCGCGCTT
>JBDHWI010000152.1:0-8934 GCA_039810125.1 Thermoflexales bacterium
GATGGCGTGGTGACGATGACGGTGAAGTTTGTGGATGCGCAGAACCTGACGATGCAGCGCGAGTTTGTGCCGAAGAATGACGCCGGCTGTACGCATGTGCACGACTACGCAGGCGTGTTCAAGTGGTTCCGCTGATCCTTTTCGCTTGTAAATGCGGAATGGGGCGCAGGTGGATCACCATGTTGCGAACGGCCGCTTCGCCAGGTTCGCATTGGTGTAGCGAAGATCGCTGGTGACTTCCTGCGCCACCCACGCCGGCAGTTGAACCTGTTGCGCCGCGTCGTGCAACTCCAGTTCAGCCACGACGAGGCCGGCGTTTTCGTTGAGAAACTCGTCCACTTCCCACATCACGCCGGCGAATGACACAAAATATCGCCACTTCTCGATCAGCGGTTTCATGCACAAATGATGGAGCATCTCATCGGCGTCAGCGATGGGGATCTCATATTCATATTCTGCGCGCACAAGCGCCACCGGCGGCCCCTTGATGGTGACGAATGCGCGCTCGCCTTTGATGCGCACGCGCACTGTGCGCGCGCCGTCGGCGCTCAAGTAACCCTGTCGAATCAACACACGCTCGGCGCCTTTGCGCCACGCATCACCCTGCACCAGAAATTTGCGCTCAATCTCCTGTGCCATGAGGATGGAAACCTGGCAGGTCTCCGGGCCTGCCAGGTCAGTGAGAGGCTAGCGCGTGACTGGCACTTTGGCTCGGCCGGCGCGGTTGCGCGTCATGTGGCTGTTCCAACCGCGCAGCACCAGACACTCTTCCGGATGCATGTTGCCCTCTTCCACAGTGTCGTCGCCGGCGTGCATTTGCACCAGCACCGTCTTGCGAATGTCGCTGGACCGGTTGGGCATGGAGCCATGAATGGTGAAATAGTGGAAGAACAGCACGTCACCCGGCTCACATTCCACCGCGGTCGATTTTTCAATCGGGTATTCGTTCAAAAGCAGATCGCTGACTGATTGGCCCCATGAACCTTGCAGCCGGCCCAGTTTGTGGCTGCCAGGGTAGACGCGAATGCAGCCCATCGCGTCGGTGGCCTTCGAGACATGGATGACGCCGGCGAGCATGGTGTCTTTCTCAGTCGGGAAGTACGACCAGTCCTGGTGCATCGGAAATGGCGCGCCCTTCTCGCTCGGCTTTTGGAAGAGCTTGGTGTGATGCAGCACGATGTCCGGCCCAAGCATCTGCTCAACAATATCGAGGAATTTGCTGTTCATCACGGCGCGTGTCCATGCCGCCGAGAACTGTTGCACCTGATGCGTGTGATACACCACCGTGTCCAGCGCGCCAAGCTTCTCGACTTCAGCACCCTTCCAGCGCGCGTTGATCACTTCCTCACTCGACATCAACTGCTTCACAATCCTGTCGAAGTCCACTTCCAACTCGGCAATTTCAGCCGGTGAAAAAACGCCCTTCGCATGGTAGAACCCCTGCTCGCGGAAGAAATTGGCAATGTCTGACATAGTGAGCGCATTGAAGCGCAAGTACGAAAAAAGGCAAAGCGCGCAAAAAACCTCGCGGGTCTGCGAGACCTGCGAGGTTTCAAGCTACAGCGACGTAGACCTGGCCGGATGCTATGCGTTGACGAGCTTCGCACTCACGATGACTTCACCCACCGACGCCAGCGCCTTGCTGACCGGGCAGCCGGCCTTGGATACGGCGACCTTCTCATCAAAGGTCTTTTGATCGACGCCCGGCACATCGGCTTCGGTGTTCAATTCGATCTTGGTGATGGTGGGGCCGGCGCCCAGATGCACAGTGGCAGTGGTGCGAATGTGATTCGGCTTGAAGCCGGCGTTGGTGAGTTGCGCCGACAGGAACATGCTGAAGCAGCCGGCATGCGCCGCGCCGATCAACTCTTCGGGGTTCGTGCCTTTGACATCCCCTTCAAAGCGCGACACAAACGTGAACGGCACTTCCTTCACGAAGCCGGTTCCAACCGACATCGTGCCGGCGCCTTCCTTCAACGTCCCGTTCCAAACTGCTGCTGCTTTTGATACTGCCATTTCTTCTTTAACTCCTTTTCAATGACTCGAAGATGACTCTCCATATTATCCGCGTCGCGTTAGATGAGTATGTGCGCCATGCGCATCACACAATCAACATCGCATCACCAAACGAGTAGAAGCGGTACTGCTTCTGGATCGCAAGCGCATAGGTTTGCCGCATGAAGTCCATGCCCATGCGCGAGCCAACCATCGCCAGCAGCGTGCTGCGCGGCAGGTGGAAATTGGTGATCAGCGCATCAACCACCTTCCACTGATGCCCGGGCGTGATGTAGATCGATGTGTTGCCGCGATAAGCATCGATGATTGCGGATTGCGGATTCTCGATTGTGGATTGAATGCCGGCGCTTTCCAGCACGCGCGCGCTGGTGGTGCCGACAGCGATCACACGCCCACCCCGCCGGCGTGTCTCGTTGATGGCATCAGCGGTCGCCGGCGGCAACTCGCACCATTCCGTGTGGATCCTATGCGACTCGACCTCCTCCTCATCGATGGGCTTGAACGTATCGAGGCCAACATGCAGCGTGACGAAGGCTACGCGCACCGCCATGCCGCGAATGCGATCGAGCAGCTGCGGTGTGAAGTGCAGGCCGGCGGTGGGCGCAGCCGCGCTACCGGCCACTCGGGCATATACGGTTTGATAGCGCGCTGGGTCGCTCAGCTTTTCGTGGATGTAAGGGGGCAACGGTGTTTCCCCCAGGGTGCTGAGAAATGGTTCCGCCGGCTGATTGAAGCGCACAGTGAAGGTGGAGCTGTCTTCATTCGGCAACACATCCGCGCGCAACGCATCGGTGAAGACGATCTCCTTCACATTGCGGCCACCCACCAGTGCCTGCCACGTCGTTGCGTCCAACTTGCGCAACAGCAGCACCTCTACTCGGCCGCCGGTGGGCTTGCGCCCGTGCAACCGCGCGTTGATCACGCTGGTGTCATTCGCCACCAGCAAGTCATTTGGCGATAGGAAATCAGGCAGATCGTAGAAATATCTGTGCTGGTGCGACTGCTCGGCGCAGTTGCACACCAGCAGCCGCGCATGATCGCGCGGTTCCATCGCGTGCTGCGCAATGCGTTCTGCCGGCAGGTCATAGTCAAGTTCAGTGATGTGCATGGGCGCACCGGCATGATACAGCGCGCTTTTACAACAGCCTTGCCGGCCACAACGGCCGTTTGCTCAGCATCCCTGCCCAGGCAGTGCTGTCACCTGCAGGTCAAGCGATATGATAGCCTTTGTTCGCTTCTCTTGGCGGAGTCTTTGACGTGAGTGAAGTGAGTGGAATAAAGGAAAGTGTCATGACAGATTACGGTCGACCTCTCCAATTTGGATATTTTCTCGTTCCAGACGCCACCGATCATCAAGCGGTGTTGCACGCAGCCCGCCAAGTGGATGAACTTGGGTTGGAACTGATCGGAATCCAAGATCACCCGTACCAGCGGAGCTATCTCGACACCTGGACATTGCTTGCGGTCATCGCGGCCCAGACCAAGCACGTTCGGATTTTTCCAGATGTCGCCAACCTGCCTCTGCGGCCGCCGGCCCTGTTAGCCAAAGCAGCAGCTTCCTTGGACTTGCTTAGCGGAGGTCGATGCGAGTTGGGTCTGGGCGCCGGCGCCTTCTGGGAGGCAATCCACGCGATGGGCGGCCCGACTCGCACCCCCAAGGACGCAGTTGCCGCCCTGGAGGAGGCAATCGCCATCATTCGATTGATGTGGAGCGATCAACGCTCGGCGAGATTTGAGGGACAGTTTTACAGCTTGAACGGCGTTAAGCCCGGACCTGCGCCAGCACATCCAATTGGCATCTGGGTAGGCGCGCTTGGACCCAGGATGTTGAACCTGATCGGCCGCCTGGCCGATGGCTGGGTCCCTTCGCTCTCCTATATCAAACTCGACCAACTGAAGGAGATGCAGCAGCGCATCGATGATGGCGCCCTCAGCGCTGGGCGCAATCCCGCGCACATCCAACGCCTGTTGAACTTGAATGGCATCATTACAGAAGGTCAAACGGGAGGGCTACTCAATGGGCCAGCAAGCCAGTGGGTCGAGGAACTGACCTATATAACCCTTGAGTTTGGAATGGACAGCTATCTGTTTGGGGGCGCGCCGGACACCCAGCTTCAACGTTTTGCACACGAGATCGCCCCACAAGTTCGTGAGAATGTCGCACGCCAACGCGCCAAGCCTGGCGGATGATAGGTGCACAGGGAACACGCGCATCGACATAATAACTCAACGAAAAAAAAATCTCCATGCAGGAATTCCCCATACTGAGCAACCGCGAAAGGGATGTTGTACGGCTCTTATTGCAAGGCAAAAGCAATAAATTGATCGCGTCAGACATGAAAGTCACGGAACGCACGATTGAATTTCACTTGACAAACATATATTCAAAATTTCAAGTAAATTCGAGAATGGAATTGGTTCTGAAGCTAAAAGATGATCCAAATTGGCTTGAATCTGAAAAACCAGGGGATTCCACAGTTGCGGGCAAGCGCGATTTTGCCGATGATGACGACGGACTCAAGCTCTCGAACTGGGTTGCAGCGTCGAGAGAAGTCATCTTGAAAATCGGCAAGGAACTAAAAATGAAAATCTCTTCAGAGTCAAGCATCGACAACGAAACCAGCCCGACCACGTTCTACGGATCAATACGCAGGTGTTTCATAAAATATGCAGATTTCACTGGACGAGCATCACGACCAGAGTTTTGGTGGTTCGCATTGTTCGTCGCTCTATGCACATCCGCATTTACACTCATAAGTGAAACTCTAGGGAGCATATTCCTGCTTGCCGTCTTGCTGCCCCTGTTGGCAGCAGGTTCGCGCCGGCTGCGTGACAGCGGAAAAAGTGCCTGGTGGCTATTGTTTCTGCTAGTTCCCATTGGGGGCATCATTACGCTAGGCATTTTTTGGGCGCTGCCATCAACGAATTCTTTTGCGGAGAAAGAAACGCTCCAAGCTTGAGGACGCTCCGACCCACACAAACAAAAGCCCCCGATTGCTCGGGGGCTTTTGTTTAGTTTGTGGTTTTGCGAGGCGAAGATCACTCCGCGTCGCGCTTGGTTGCCTGGTTGATGAACTCTTCCAGCGACGGAATCTGCTCTTCCGGCAGCGTCTCGTTTGCGCTCATGCCCAGCAGCATCTGTTCGGCCTGCTGCGTCAATGCTGACTTTTGCTGCTCGGCTGCCGACGGCAGCGTCACGCCTTCGTACATCTCCATCGTGCCGGGGCGGAAACCCGTGCCGGCTGGGATGAGCTTGCCAAGGATGACGTTCTCCTTCAGACCCAGCAGGTCGTCGCGCTTGCCCTCAATGGCCGCGCCGGCCAACACCTTGATCGTGTGCTGGAACGACGATGCAGACAGGAACGACTCTGTCGCCAGCGCCGCCTTCGAGATGCCGAGCAGGATCGGCTGACCCATCGCCTGGCGCTTGCCATCGCCCACCAAACCCTCGTTCTCCTTCGCCAGCTCCAGCCGGTTGACCAGATCACCAGGCAGATAGTTGCTGTCCCCTGCCATCGTGATCTGCACTCGGTTCGTCATCTTTCGGATGACGATCTCGAAGTGCTTGTCGCTGATGTTCACACCCTGCGAGCGATACACCTTCTGCACCTCGCTGAGCAGATACATCTGCGCCGCGTCGCGTCCCAACACCTTGAGCAGCATGTGCGGGTTCTTTGTGCCTTCGGTGATCGGATCGCCAGCGCTCACCTCTTGTCCCTCAGTCACGAGGATGCGCGCCGCCGGCGGCACCTCGTACTCCATCTCGTCCTTCTTCTCATAGACGATGGTGATGGTTGAGCCGTCGCGCACCACGCGCCCGCCATGCTCGATCTTCATCTCCTGATCGCCGCGCGTTGCGATGACTGTCTTGTCCTTCACCTCATCGCCATCTTCCACCTTCAACGACCAGTTGCCCGGCACGTTGTAGGGGTCGCGCTGCAAGGTTTGATTGGTGATCTCCACGCGGCGAATGCCGCCTTCGAGACGCTCGATGTGAACGCGGCCGGCGATGTCGGCCATCAGCGCTTCCGCCCTCGGCTTCTTGCGCGCCTCCAGCAACTCTTCCACGCGCGGCAGACCCTGCGTGATATCGCTGCCCGTCGCCACGCCACCGCTGTGGAATGTGCGCAACGTGAGCTGCGTGCCTGGCTCACCGATGGATTGTGCAGCAATGATGCCCACCGCTGCGCCAATCGCAACCAGCTTGCCGCGGCCCAAATCGCGGCCATAGCACATCTGGCAGATGCCCTGCTCCAACTCACACGTCAGCGGCGAGCGCACAAGGACTTCCTGCACCTTGGCCGCATCGATCAGGTCGAGCGCGTGCTCGTCGATCATCTGGTTGCGCGCCACCAGCACTTCGCCGGTCTTGGGATGCAGCACATCCGCGCCGGCCATGCGCCCGAAGATGCGGTCCTTCATCTTCTGGCCGCCCACGTCATCCGATGTGCGCACCCACACGCCGCTATGCGTGCCGCAGTCTTCGCTGTTCACGATGACGTCCTGCGTCACATCAACCAGACGGCGTGTGAGGTAGCCGGCGTCGGCCGTGCGCATGGCCGTGTCGGCAAGGCCCTTGCGTTGACCGTGCGTGCTGATGAAGAACTCAATGGCATTGAGTCCCTCACGAAAGTTCGACTGAATAGGCAGCGCGATGATGCGACCCGACGGATCGGCCATCATGCCGCGCATGCCGGCGAGCTGCGTGATCGGGCCAAAGCCGCCCTTCGTCGCGCCAGAGTTCGCCATTACGCTCAGGTTGCCGATCGGGTTCATCGCCTTGCGCACGGCATTGGAGACGTTGTCCTTGGCCTCAGTCCAGATATTGATGGCGCGCATTTCGCGCTCATCCTCTGTCATCAGGCCGCGCCGATATTGACGCTCCACTTCCTGCACCTTCGCATCGGCCTGCGCCAGAATTTCAGTCTTCTCGCCCGGCACATTGATGTCGCTCATGGCAATCGACACGCCCGAGCGGGTTGCAAACCTGAAGCCAATGTCCTTGATGTCATCCACGAAAGCCACGACTTCCTGCGAACGATCATTGCCAAGCACCTGGTAGGTGAGGTTGACAAGGCGTTGCAGATCACCCTTGTCCAGCACGCGGTTGACGAAGCGCATTTCCAGCGGCACGATGCGGTTGAAGATAGCGCGGCCGACGGTCGTTTCGACGATGCGCCGGCGCGGCTGCTCATCAACATAGCGCTTGTTGTCCTCGTCAAAATAGGTGTCGAGCAGAATCTTGATCTTGGCGTGAATGTGCAGTTGGCCAAGCTCATAGGCCATCTCCACTTCATCCAGCCCGTAGAACGTGCGGCCATCACCCTTGCGCGGCGTCGGATCGAGCAGCGTCAGGTAATACACGCCCAGCACCATGTCCTTGGTCGGGCCGACGATGGGTTCACCATCACTTGGCTTGAGCAGGTTGCCCGACGAGATCATGAGCTTGCGCGCCTCTTCGACCGCCTTGCGGCTGAGCGGCACATGCACGGCCATCTGGTCGCCGTCAAAGTCGGCGTTGAATGCCTGGCACACCAGCGGATGAAGCTGAATGGCCTTGCCCTCAACCAGAATCGGCTCAAAGGCCTGGATGCCCAGGCGGTGCAGCGTTGGCGCGCGGTTCAGCAGCACAGGGCGCGTCTTGATCACGTCCTCCAACACTTCCCACACTTCCGGCCGCTCACGCTCGATCACGCGCTTGGCACCCTTCACATTGTTGGCGTAGTTGCCTTCGACCAGCTTTTGGATGACGAAGGGCTTGAACAACTCCAGCGCCATCGTCCTCGGCAGGCCGCACTGATGCAGCTTGAGTTTGGGACCGACCACGATGACCGAGCGGCCGGAGTAATCCACACGCTTGCCGAGCAGGTTGCGGCGGAAGCGCCCCTTCTTGCCCTTGAGCATGTCGCTGAGCGACTTCAACTCGCGCCGGCCGCGCCGGCTCAGCGCCTTGCCGCGCTGCGAGTTGTCGATCAAGCTGTCGACCGCCTCCTGCAGCATGCGCTTCTCGTTGCGCACAATCACATCCGGCGCGCCAAGCTCCAGCAACCGCTTCAAGCGGTTGTTGCGGTTGATCACGCGGCGATACAGATCATTCAGGTCAGACGTGGCAAAGCGGCCGCCATCAAGCTGCACCATCGGACGCAGTTCGGGCGGGATGACCGGCAGCACAGTGAGGATCATCCACTCCGGCCGGTTGTTGCTCTTGCGCAGCGCTTCCACGATGCGCAGACGCTTGATCGCCTTCTTCTTCTTGACCTTGCTCAGCGAATGGCGCACCTCGCGCCACAGTTCCTTAGCCAGCAAATCAAGGTCCATGCGGCGCAGAATCTCATAGAACGCTTCTGCGCCCATGTCGGCCTTGAAGACCTGACCGAACTTCATCTTCAATTCGCGCGCGCGGCTCTCTGGCATGAACTGACACACGGCAAGACTCTCGAGGTCTTCCTTGTCAGTGGCGAAGCGCGCGTTGAACTGCTGCATCTCCTCCGCAAGGCGCTCGCTCAAGTGGCGCGCATCTTCATCAACTTTGCCCTGCAGGATCTCGATCTCGCCCTTGATCTTACTGGTGGCGATATCGCGGTCCTCGTTGACCTTGCCCTCAATGACGTTGAGCTGCTCCTTGACAACCTTGTTCAGCAGGGTGAGGTTGGCGCGGCCAACGGTTTCACCCTCCTGCGCGATCTGGGCGCCGGTCGGCTCGAAGATGACGGGCGCGCGAATGACCTTGTTGGTCTTGGTCTCGATCTCGCGCTGCACGCGCTGCGCCGACTTCATCAGCGCCTCGGTTTCATCCTGCAGGCGCTCGTCGTATTGCTGATTGGTTTCGTCGAGCGTCTGCTGCAACTTGACGAGTTGCTTGAGCAGCTTGCCGCCGGCGGTGTCTTCCTGCGCGCGCGTCTTCGCTTCCAACTCACC